>CAMAVB010000030.1 GCA_945861465.1 Candidatus Kuenenia stuttgartensis | reverse complement strand
ATGGTTGAGGAGGCGGAGCCTCGGGGGCAGTGCGTCCCCGGGCAGAGCCCGGGGACGAGGTTTTTAAAATTTCGGCTTCGCCGTCACTCCCGGCCCCCGTCGCTTCGTCCCTCCGCTCCAGGGCCGTCCGTTCTGGCTCAGCCTCGCCTGTCTGGCTAAACAGCGGGCTGCGAACCAGACAGACACGAAAGCCGAAGAGCAAGAAGCGAACACCGGCCCAGTCCCCGACGCGACACGCCGAGCGGCACCCGTAGGCCGAGCTCGTCCACGACCCGCCACGTAACACCCGGGGATCTGGAAACCCGAAAAGCTCGCGATCACCAAATTCCTCGCTGAGCCGATACGTATCCACGTCGGTGATTCCGTCCCAGCGACGCCGATAAGCCGCGGCATCCCACCGGTCCAGGCACCATTCCCACACGTTGCCGTGCATGTCCGACAACTGGAAGTCGTTTGGGAACTTCTTTGACTTCACCGGTTGCGTGGTGTTGGCCGAATTGCCATCGTACCAACCAGCCACATCCAACGCGGTGACTCCGTCCCCCGAGCTGTATTCCGTGTTCTTTTCGGCACGGCACGCATATTCCCAGCGGGCTTCACACGGCAGCTCTGCGAAAGGGAAGCCCTTTGGAAACTTCTTGCCGTGAGTGCGAGTCAACCAATCGCAGTACTGCATGGCATCGTGCCAACTCAGGTTGTTTGCCGGATGGTTTGCCTTTCCTGCAGGCCAGTGATCTTCCCCGCGTTCAGCCGCTCCGGGCCAGACATCAAACTGCTCCTGCGTGACCAGGGTTTCGGCCAGCCAGAAGTCCTCGTCAATTGCGACACGGTGAATCGGCTCTTCGTCAGCATCGTAGCCCCGGCTGCCCATCAGAAAACCATCCGGACATGCGGGGATATTGACAAACCACATCGATACGGGCGACTTCGAGCCCGGAGCGGTCAGCACGATCTGTTTGCGTTTGAGTTTCCGGGGAGGCATCGTTTGGAACTTGGCTGATGTTCAGGATTCTTTTGAGCCACGCAGTACCGACTTTCGGGGCACACTATCGTATTCCCCCACAACATCCTTCGCCACCATCCCGTCCCTCCTCATCCCTCGTCCCCGGGCTCTGCCCGGGGACGCACTGCCCCCGGGGCTCCGCCCCAACTTTCCCCGCAACCAACCGTCAAACCGCACCAGTCCAACTGTGCGTCCGACTGTGCGTCCGACTGTGCCAGTCACATTCCCATCCAATTCTTGTCAAAAACCATGTAATCCGTGGTGTCAAGGGACGGGGCATGGTTGAGGAGGCGGAGCCTCGGGGGCAGTGCGTCCCCGGGCAGAGCCCGGGGACGAGGTTTTTAAAATTTCGGCTTCGCCGTCACTCCCGACCCCCGTCGCTTCGTCCCACCGCTCCTGGGCCGTCCGTTCTGGCTCAGCCTCGCCTGTCTGGCTGAACAGCGGGGTGCGGGCGAAGCCCGCGTTAAGATGAAGTTGGTGAATGGAATCTCAGTCGGCGGAGTGACTGAGTTGCGAGGGTGACTGGACTGGACAAAGCTCCCGGTGCGGAAACTACAATTAAAGGCAGCAACTCACATCACATGACTCATCGTTGAGGTTCGGAAATGAAGCGCATGAATTGGAACGTGATTTTGGGTCTTCTCGCCTGGACGTTAATGGTCCATCTTGTGGGCGATGGCGGCGCGATGGCAGGGGACTCGAAGACAGACTGGAACCAGTTTCGCGGTCCGAATCGCGACAATTTGTCCAAAGAAACCGGGCTGGCCGATCGATGGCCGGAGGGTGGACCGGAACTTCTCCAGACAATTACCGGGATCGGAGAAGGTTATGCGTCTGTCTCGCTGGTGGGCGAGTTGATGTACACGATGGGCAACGTCGATGGTGGCGAACAGATCATCGCATTGAACCGCACGACCGGCGAAGTTGTCTGGAAGACACGAAACGGTGATGAGTATCGCGAAGGCCAGGGAAACGGTCCCCGAGGAACTCCGACAGTCGTGGACGGAATGGTCTTCGCACTGGGCGGGAATGGTGACCTTTCGTGCCTGAATGCGAGTACTGGCGAGGTGGTCTGGCACATCAATATCCTGAAAGAATTCGGCGGTGGAAATATTACGTGGGGCATCAGCGAGTCTGTACTCATCGACGACGGCAAAGTCATTTGCTCTCCGGGAGGCAGTGACGCAACGGTTGTG
Organism: Candidatus Kuenenia stuttgartensis; assembly: GCA_945861465.1. GTDB lineage: Bacteria > Planctomycetota > Planctomycetia > Planctomycetales > Planctomycetaceae > SXXK01. Next base: position 43,764 of record CAMAVB010000030.1, on the reverse strand, counting down.
GCGCTGAATGCAAAGACAGGCAAGGTCGTCTGGAAAAGCAAGGTCCCGGAGCAGCCACAGGCGTCATACGCTTCGCCGGTCGTGGCAACAATCGGAAAAGTGAAGCAGTACGTGATCTTCACATCAAAGGGTATTTGTGGCGTGCGTGCCAAGGACGGCGAACCACTTTGGGGTCAGAACGCTTCATCGAACGGCACTGCAAACTGCGCCACACCAATCGTTGTCGATAACTACGTGTTCAGTTCTTCGGACTATGGCACAGGTGCCGAACTGGTCGAACTCAAAGCGCAGGGCAATGCCGTGAAGGCCACACAAATTTACTTCACCAAGGACATGAAGAATCATCATGGCGGCATGGTGCTCCTCGACGGTTATGTCTACGGTTCTAATGGCGATATGTTGTCATGCGTGAAACTCAAGACCGGCGAGCCAGCCTGGCGTGAACGCGGAATGAAGGGATCAGTCGCCTATGCTGATCAGAAGATTATCTTCCGCAACGAACAGGGACCAATCGTGCTGCTGGCTGCGGATTCCAGCGAGTACAAGGAACTCGGTCGCTTTGAACAGCCCGATCGGAGCGGTCGCCCGGCATGGTCGCATCCGGTGATCGCGGATGGCAAATTGTATTTGCGGGATCAGGACAAATTGCTGGTTTACAACGTGAAGTAGCAGATTTTGACTGTTCAGATTTTGGGGTGATCCGCCTGGAGGCTCAGCGCTTCACGCCCGTTACGTTCACGCCGCTGCCGATGAGCAGGTTGTGATCATAGGCCCAGTGATAGAATCGACCGGATTTTTCCGGAGGTAGAACCTTCAGGCCGGTAAATCCCGCCTCGTGAAACCAGACGCTCAATTCTTCCACTGTGTGATGGTACTGGTACTTCGGAGCCCACCAGTCAAACGTATCGCACACACGGTTCTGATAGCTCGGATGGGCACTGAAGTTGATGATCTTGTTGAGTGATTTGTTCACGACTGGCAGGCCTCCGAGGATCGCTCCGACATGACAGAACGGCATCAGGACCGATGAAGGAATTCTGGTGGTGATCGCTCGCAGGCCGCTGTTCAGGATTTCCTGCCACCATTGGTTCCTGCGATAGAGCCAGACAGAATAGCGACCGCCGGGCCTGACCATTCCTGCGACCGCGTCAAACACCTTCCGTGTGTCGGCGTCGTGATGCATGACGCCGATCGAGAACACAAAATCGAACGATGCCGGTTCAAATGGCAGGTGTTTCAGGTCTGCCTGAATGAAATGCACATTCGGAAGATGGCCGCACAAATGTTTGGCCTTATCGACAGCTCGTGTATGATCGGCACCGAACACTGTGGCACCGGCTTCCCCGCAGACCTTTGCATATCGGCCACCCCCGCAACCAGCGTCCAGGATTCTTTTTCCCTGAAGATCACTGAGCAGGAAACCTGTCTTCGCTTCAAACGTTGCGCGGTCCTCTGCCTCGTGAGCGACATCGAACCGGGTCCACTGATGCCCAAAACTTTCCAGATGTTCGTCGGTGACAAATCGCGGAATTTCATCAATGATTTTCCATGACCGATCAGAATCCTGTGTGTGCAGTTTCACGCCATCGGCAGACAGTTGCAGCAAAGTCCCGCGTTCCGGATCTCGAAGCTCTGAGATGAATCTGACAGAATTGACGGGAGTGACAGGACGACTTTCGGACATGGAGAGCCTGTGGTGCAAAAGCTGTGAGACCGCCACAATCAACGTGACTCGGACGCAGAGCTCGATGAATCTGTGCCAATCGCAAACAGATGGTGTTCGCCTCGGATGAAAATCTGTCCGCTGGAAATTGCGGGTGAAGCATAACTGTATTCCCCGAGTGGATTTCGATGCAGCACTTCCATTTGCACGCCTGGTCTGACGACGGCCATGATTCCATCGTCTGCCGGGAAATATGCCAGTCCGTTCGCAGTCACGAGTGACCCACTGTAATGGTTACCAAGTCGTTCCTGCCACAGTCGAATGCCGTTCGACGTATCGAAGCAGTTCACGGTACCGCGATCATCGGCAACCATCAGCCGGTCTTCAACGAGGATCGGCGATGGTACGTAGCACTTCGCTTCTTCACTGTGCCAGGCGACATGCGTATGAGTGACATCGCCTGAACCGTCCGGGCGAATCGCCATCACATGATGTGTCGGAAAGCCGGCGGTCATGTAGAACATCTTTCCGTCATAGACCATTGATGAGACGAACTGTTCCGTCGGTCCTTCAATCAGCCAGATTGTGGAACCAGTCAACGGATCCAGACTGACGATTCGCTTGCTGCCCGTCATCACCATCTGGTCTTTGCCGTCGATCGTGCGAATCAATGGAGTGCAGTAACTTCGCGTCTTGTGTTCGCGTGGAACTTTCCAGATCAGTTTTCCCGATTCGCGGCTCAGGGCAGCTACCCAGGAATCACCATCATGGTCGCCGTTGACAATCAGAAGATTCCTGTAGATCACGGGTGAACTGCAGAATCCATGCACGCTCGTAAATTCGCCAGGTTCTGCAGACCAGAGTTTCTGTCCATTCATGTCGTACGCAGCCACCAGCAGAGTCCCCGGAGTCACTGGCCGTGGCGTTCCGACATTGGGTGCCGGAACTTCATGGCCGTCGGCCACCAGAAACGTAACATAGACCGTTTGCCCGTCTGTGGCTGGAGTGCCCGACGCAAAGCTGTTGAGTTCATGTTTCGTTTCCAACGGGGAAACTGCGACCGACGACTTCCAGCGAATGCTGCCGTCATTGCGATTCAGGCACAGCAGCATTCGTTCGTGGCTGTCTTCGAGACAGCTCGTCAGGAAGATCACGTCACCCCAGACAATCGGAGACGAATGTCCTTTCCCCGGGATCTCAACCTTCCAGGCAATGCCTTCGCCGGTTTCACCATTCCATGCGACGGGGATCTGAATCTCTGCCGAAGTGCCATCTCCGCGCGGTCCGCGCCAACACGGCCAGTTTTCCGCCAGAATGCTGCCACTCAGCGACACGCAAAAAAGAATGCTCAAACTTCGGATCATCGCTCAACCTTCAACGCCATGGAATTAATGACGGCCTGGCAGGCAGTCGTTGCACGCAAATTCATGTCGATCACATGCCATGCCGCAGCATCGTCGAAGTTTCATGCGTCGCCGTCAAGCGCCGTTCAGTTTGAGACTCCGCGTCAATGTCCACGCAGCATTAACGCCGTACGCCATTGTTCCTGAGATTCATCAAGTGGCGGATAAGGTGGTTTGCTGTAGTCAACCGCACCACGTCGGTAGGGGCCTCCGTCATAGGCTCGATTGAAGGCCGTCTGCAGACTGAGTGGCACGACCGGCTCGTTCTGACGCAGCGGAACGGCAATCACGGGGAGCCGTTCGCAAATCGAGATCGGATGCATGTCTGCTCCTGATCGGCTCCATGATCGACTTGTCATGACCAGGTAGTCCGTGGGGCTTCCCAGATCGTCAAGGTAATCGTCGATGATATCACTTCGTTCCCATGTTCGCTGACCATTCCTCAAAAGGTCGATCTCGATCAGTGAAGTTGAAGATCCCGTCAGGATTTCTCTCATCCGCTGAACATAGTGATCGCGATCCGCTCCCGATCGCTTGTTCGCCGGGCTGAGGATTTCGATCAGTGTCACAACTTCGTTAGCAGTCTGAGTATTGCGAATCGCGACAGACGTAATCGTGACAGGCTCATCCATGAATTCGACTCGTATCCCTGTCGAGACTGCAATTTCTTCCTCGACCGCGACTGACACGCCACCTCGATCTTCCTGTGACGGCCCTCGCTTTCGGCCTGACTCGATAATTGCGACATCGGGAGCAATGATTCGCTTGGCCGCTCGAATTCCGAGTTCGGATCGAGCTTCCAATTGAGCAAAGTAGTCATTAGGCAATTGTTGGTTCAGCATTCGCCGGATCTCATCGGCGAGCGAATTATGAAAGTCTGGCCAGATCCAGGGCGCTTCAAGATACGGGTCCATTCCTGGAAAAATTGACGGCATACCCACTGACTCCCTGACGAATTTGCGTTCACTTCTCCCAAATTGTACTCCGCGAGTACAGTTCGCATCCACTGCATCGCATCAAAAAAGCCCGGCACCTGTTTGATGTCGGACTTCCGCAGGTGCCTGCATTGTGATTTGAAATCCGAGATCTCAGATTTGTAATTGCTTTAAGTCAGCTTCCGCTCGCGAATCCAGTCCGTATGGAATTTTTCGCCGCGAGGTTTATCAGTGCGTTCGTAGGTATGAGCCCCGAAGTAGTCGCGTTGAGCCTGCAGCAGATTCGCTGGCAGACGGCCTCGGCGGTAGCCGTCATAATACGTCAGGGCTGCACTGAAGCCGGGGACGGGCAGTCCAAGCTGGATCGCAGTCGCGACGACTCGACGCCATGCTGGCTGCGCCTTGCTGATGGCGGCTTTGAAGAAATCATCCAGCAGCAGATTTTCCAGAGTCGGATTCTTGTCAAAGGCTTTCTTGATGTCCTCAAGGAAGCGTGACCGAATGATGCAGCCACCGCGCCACAACAATGCGATCGGGCCGTTGTTCAGTTTCCATCCAAACTCCTTCGCAGCGGCATCCAGTTGCACATAACCCTGAGCATAGCTGCAGAGTTTGGATGCGTACAAAGCCTGCTTCACGTCATCGATGAACTGCGCTCGGTCACCTTCAAATTTGGCATCCGGACCGGACAGAACTGCTTCGGCTCGCACTCGCGCGTCTTTCTGAGCCGACAGGCAACGGGCAAACACTGCTTCTGTGATCAGAGTCGTTGGCACTCCCAGATCCAGAGCATGCTGGCTCATCCATTTGCCGGTCCCTTTCTGCCCTGCGGTGTCCAGAATCAGGTCAACCAGATCCTTGCCGGTTTCTTTGTCTTTGACGGTGAAGATATCACGCGTGATCTCAATGAGGTAACTTTCGAGTTCACTGTTGTTCCATTCCTTGAACACCTGGTACAGTTCAGCATTCGTCAGTCCGACACCATACTTGAGGATGTAGTAGGCTTCGCAGATCAGCTGCATGTCGCCGTATTCGATCCCGTTGTGGACCATCTTGACGTAGTGCCCTGCGCCCGCTTCGCCGACCCAGTCGCAACAGGGGATATCGTGGTTCGGTCCCACTTTCGCGCTGATCTTCTGGAAGACGTCTTTCACGAATGGCCATGCTTCGGGATGACCACCCGGCATGATACTTGGCCCCTTCAATGCTCCTTCTTCACCGCCGGAGACGCCGGTGCCAATGAAGCGAAAACCCTCTTCGGCCAGTTGCTTGTGGCGGCGGTTCGTATCCACGTAGTCCGCATTACCGCCGTCGATAATGATGTCGCCTTTGGACAACAGCGGCTTCAGTTGATCGATCACAGCATCGACGGGGGCTCCCGCCTTGACCATAATCATGACTCGGCGAGGTGCCGCCAGACTGTTGACGAATGCTGCCAGCGTGTCGTAGCCTTTGATGCGATCCGGCATTCCCGGTTCGACAACTCCGGGCGGCCGACTGCCAAGGCCACTTACAAATTCGTGAGTCGTCTCCGTCGTGCGGTTGTAGACGCCGACGGAAAATCCTTTGTTGGCCATGTTCATGACCAGATTCTGACCCATAACCGCCAGGCCGATCAGGCCGATATCGTGCTTTGACATTGTGTGATGCAACCTTCGCAAACTAGAAAAAACATGGAAACAAATGTATGGGACGCTGATTTAGCTGATTTAATGGACAGGCCAAAGATCACTGCGGCAGTGGCAACCCGGAGTAAACTCTTGCTCGATCGAGACAACTATTGAGCATACGCTGCTCGTTGGAAGCTGTTCGATAGTATCGTCTGACATAATGGCTAGCTACTCAAAGACTTCAGCAACAGCCAACCGCAGCTCCGGCAGAGTGATTCCACCATCAAGCGTGGCCCCCATTGCGAACATTTCCGGAACCAGGTCCGGTCGGAAGACAACGACAGTACGAAAGTGAGGATCGACCTGCCAGACGAGCGGAACACCAGCGCTGAGATAGCTGTCGACTTTGTCATTGATAAACGATTGCTTGTCGCCAGGTGAAAGGATTTCAACGGCCAGCATCGGAATCCCCTGAATGTACGAACTGGTCTTCGAGTGATTAATGATATCGTCTGCAAACACGGCAACATCGATCCCCACAGCCAATCCGCAATCTGCCACTTCGCAACCGACATCTCCACTGAAGACACGGCCAGCGAACTTGCTCTTCGTTTGCCAGGTATGCAACAGAAAGCTGAGTTGAGATGCGACATGGGCATGCTGATGATCTCGCTTCGTTATTGCCTCCTCGTGAGCAAGCCCGGCCTCGTCATAGACAACTCCGTTCAGCAGAGACAGGCTGGATGACTCGGAAAGATTCAGCGATTTGAACTTTTCAAAAGTCATGCGGTCGCCGTGCTTAGGCATCAACGATGAAGTTGCTATCGACATCAGGAATCTCCTTTCTGTAGCAATTGAGCATCCTGGAAGAATCCATCGACATTGCCCAGCAAGAGCCCAACAAATTATGGACTCCTACCGCTGCACTCGGGCTGAACCGCCAGCCGCGACTCCCTCAACTTCCTTGATCGTCGCCATTGTTGTATCGCCGGGATATGTCGTCAGCAGCGCGCCGTGAGCCCAACCGAGGTTCAGGGATGTCTGAGGATCTTTGCCGTTGAGCAATCCGTAGAACAGGCCGGAAGCAAAACCGTCGCCGCCGCCGATGCGGTCGATGACATCCAGTTCCATTGTTTTTGCCTGATAAGTCTTGCCGTCCAGCCACAGCACCGCACTCCAGGAGTGACGGTTGGTGGAATGGACCTCTCGCAGCGTCGTGGCGACGGCCTTGACGTTCGGAAGTTTCTTCGTGACTTCTTCCATCATGCCGAAGAACGCTGATGGGTCCAGCTTCGAAGAATGTTCAACGTCCTGCCCCTTCAGACCGAGACCCTTCTGCAGGTCCTCTTCGTTCCCGACCAAAACGTCAACATGCTCGACGATCCTGTTCAACGTCTCCTGAGCCTTATCCAGGCCACCGCTGATCTGCCAGAGTTTGGCGCGGTAATTCAGGTCGAAAGACGTCACGGCACCAGCGGCCTTGGCAGCCTTCATGCCTTCGATGATGACTTCCGGGGTGGTTGGTGACAGAGCCGCGAAGATTCCTCCGCTGTGAAACCAGCGCACGCCACCTGCAAAGATTTCTTTCCAGTTGAAGTCACCGGCTTTCAACATCCCGGCTGCTTCGTTGCTGCGGTTGTAGAACACGACCGGACCACGCACACCATGTCCCTGATCGCTGTATACCGTCGCCATGTTCGGTCCACGCACGCCGTCATGAGCAAATTTTTTGTAGAATGGCTTCACGCCCATTGCTCGCACGCGTTCCGCGATGAGGTCACCCAGCGGATAATCCACCATCGCCGTCGCGATACCGGTCTTCAGTTGAAAGCAATCTGCCAGATTCGCTGCACAGTTGAATTCTCCACCGCTGACATGAATCGCCAATTGACTGGCCTTGCGGAACGGGATGATCCCTGGATCCAGGCGATTGACGAGGGCTCCCAGAGATACAAAATCCAGAGCACCGGACTTAGGGACGTTCAACATTAACTTCTTCCTTTGTGATTCGATTCTAAAAATGTCTCAACGGGGCGATTCAATTCGTTTAACGGCAAGCCGCAGGCGTCGGCGAATTGTTATCCTCGTTCCGGGGCTCCAGCCCTGGAACGCCCTGCTGCCGTTCTCGTTCCGGGGCTCCAGCCCTGGAACGCACTGCCCCGAGGCTCTTGCCTCTCCAGGAATTCCGCAAGCCAATGAAGACTTACGAATTCAGCTCTGTGGCAGTCCCGTATCCTAGGGATTCCTTCGTTTGATTTCAAAACAGCCGTCGAACGTTAACATTCCATTCCCATTCGAGCCAGGAAATCGACAATGCTCCGAATTGCTGCTCCACGACGATCTGAAGAGAAACCTCAATGCGAATCATGTTCCTGTTGCTGATGGCCCTGCCGCTCGCTTCAAGCCCTGTGTCAGGCATGGCTCAGGAGCCGAAAAAGTTGCCAGTCCCCGCGCCTGCTGTCAATCCGTTGATTTCCAGAATCGCCTTTGGCTCATGTTCGAATCAGGATGATCCGATGCCAATTCTGCGCACCGTTTTGGAATGGGAACCGGATTTGTTCATCTATCTCGGCGACAACATCTATGGCGACACGCGGGACATGCGACTGCTGGAAGCGAAATATGCAAAGCTCGGGGCAAAGAAGGACTTTCAGGCTCTGCGTGCCACCACTCCCACGGTCGCCACATGGGATGACCATGACTACGGGGACAATGATGCCGGCAAAGAATTTCCGTTCAGGGTCGAGTCCAAAGAAATCTTCCTGAAGTTCTGGAACGAACCCAATCCCAGTCCGCGCCGCGACCACGACGGCATCTACACCAGTTATCGTTTTGAGGACGCGAAGCTCGGCAAGACACTGCAGATCATTCTTCTGGACTCGCGCACATTCCGCGATCAGCCATTGCGAAATCCATTTCCTTCATGGAAGAACGACTATCTGCCGGATACCAATCCGGACAAAACCGTCCTTGGTGCGGAGCAATGGGAATGGCTGAGGGAACGACTGCAGGAACCCGCCGACCTGCGCGTCATCGGCAGCAGCATTCAATTCGGCCATGAGTACAACGGGTGGGAATCATGGACAAATTTTCCGATGGAGCTCATGAAGATGGTGAACCTGATCGCGGAGACCAAAGCGAATGGCGTCGTCTTCATTTCGGGCGATGTGCATTGGGGTGAGTTGTCGATTCTGAAAACTCCGCACTGCTATCCCTTGCATGATCTCACCGCGAGCGGCCTGAATCGCGACTGGAGCAATGTTGAACCAAACCAGAACCGTCACGGTGAAGCCTGCATGGATTTCCATTTCGGAATGCTCGACATCGACTGGTCAGGCAATCCGTCTGTCCAGCTCCGCATTCACGACATGACCGGTCGTGGCCGAGTCCAAAAATCCGTGCGGTTGGGTGAGCTGCAATTTTGATTTCACAATCTGACGCTTCAAACTGCAGACGATCGATATACAATGAACGCCAGGATGAAACATGCCGTTGAATTGAGTTGTGACGCAACTGACCTCATATCTCTGTAGGAATTGACTGGCAGGAGAACCCGATGCGGGAATACGAAGTTCTGTACGATACGATTGAAGACGGCTGGATCATCGCCACAGTTCCAGACCTTCCTGGCGCTGTTACGCAGGGACAAACAATGGAAGAAGCTCGGTCAAACATTCTCGAAGTGATTGAACTGTTGCTGGCCAGCTATCGTGAAGATGCTGCTCGGCAGGCATCATCCCACGTTGTCCGCGAAGTGGTCACAATCGCAGGTTTCAGCGATGCAAACAGAAAATGAAGCGAATTGATTTGATCCGGCATATTCTCAGCCACGGCTGCAGGCTTGACCGGGAAGGGGCAAACTGAAGAATAAATGACTCCGCCTGCACCCACCCACGCCAATCGAAAGCCACGATTCAACAAATGGGATCTCGCGATGTCTCTCGGGTTTCCGCTTGTGTTGCTCGGCGGGTTCCTGCTGTTCATGCACTTGAAGAGAAACTCGGCGGACCCAAATCTAAGGCTCGTTGCGCAAGTCTCCGACGATATTTCGGTGGAACTTGTTGCGGTGGCCACTCAATCCAGACAGAAAGACGGTTCAATCAAGTGGCGGAAACCGAATGGACTTCCGGCGCTGGATATCAGAGAAGATCCATTCGGGAGTAAGGCAGGAACCGGTCAGACAGGGTTCTGTTTCCTCTACACGTACAACGATGAAAGACCGGGGAAAAATGCAGTGGTGCGAGGATCCGCGGCAACTGTCGCTGGCGAATGGTCGATGACGAGAGTGAGCGATGACGGAAAAACGGTCGTTGTGACCACGAATGCGACACCGGATATCTGGAGTTCCTTCAACTCCGGAGTCAGAATATCAACGGAAGGCATTCAGTACGTCGGCGAACTGACACCGGAGCACGCAAAACTTTCGACGTCGGTTGGCGGGCCATTCGCGACTGCCAAGGTGCTCGATGGTGAGGAACTGAGCGACGTCACAAGGTTTCGTCCCTCTCCCTGTCTTCTTAGAATCACCGAGCCGATAGAGCCTGAACGGAAGATTAATTCCGAGTTTTCAGTGGAGATCTTTGACGAAGCCGGCAAAACGGACACGTCTGTTTCGATGGAACTTGGCCAGAGGAATAACGAGTATCAGCACATGTACTATTTCAACTCCCGCTCGTGGTCAAAGATCGTCATTCACCGAATGGTCTTTGATACCAACGTCAATTTCGAGTCAGTCTCATCACACCCGGATTCCATCACGTCGCCGCGAGTTGGTGAAATCAGCAGACTCAACGACAAATGAGTAAGAAGACAATTATGAAACGCATGTTCATCGTAGGCGGAGTAATTTGCACGGTCATTGCGATGATCGTCGGTTCGATTTACTGGTGGTGGTTCGAGGCACCGCACCTGTTGACGGCAGACGTTGTGTACGGTCAACGCGATGGCAAACAGCTGTTGCTGGATGTCTTCACGCCGCCAGAACAGAACGGAGCTGGTGTCATCCTGATGGTCAGTGGCGGCTGGAAATCCGGGCCAGGCTCCGTGCGACCATTTCTATTCGCGCCCTTTCTTAGACGGGGCTACACGGTCTTTGCTGTCCGGCACATTTCGCAGCCGGAATGTCTGATTGGCGACATCGTGGCGGATATGCATCGGTCCGTGCGGTTCATCCGTCATCATGCGAAAGACTACGGCGTCGATGGAAATCGCCTTGGTGTCATTGGAGGCAGCTCGGGCGGTCATCTGTCTTTGATGCTGGGAACTGGCGGAGGTAAGGGGCCTTTGAATGTCACTGACGAAGTTGATCGTGAATCCAGTGCCGTGCAGTGCGTTGCCTGTTTCTATCCGCCCACCGACTTGCTGAACCTGGGCAATTCCACAGAAAACCCCGGTGACGGCGGACCACCGAAGAGTTTCCGCAAGGGCTTCGGCCCGAAAGCAGAATCCATGGACACATGGAAGATCCTCGGCCGAGATCTCTCGCCGATCTACCACATTACGCCCGATATGCCGCCGACATTCATTGTTCACGGTGAAGCCGACACGCTGGTCACGGTCGATCAGTCACAGAGATTCGCTGACAAGGCCATCGCGGAAGGACTCAATGTGCGACTTGAAACTCGCCCCGGCAAGGAACACGGCTGGCCAACGATGATTCTGGATATACCACGTTTTGCCGACTGGTTTGATGAACACATGCCGGCGAAGTAATGTGTCCGCTCGCGCGACGAATTGACACCGGCGAGCGGTTGGGCGTAAGCCCTCCGTGTGGTCCGACGCGATCCACGGAGGGCTCACGCCCAGCCGCTAGCCGACATCTCGTTTCTCGCCGCACAAAACAGGCTGTGCCAACCGGTAAATTCTTCTCTGCGTTTTCGCGGCTTTACACGCCATCCAACGCCTGCTTCAGATCGGCAATCAGATCGTCCACATGTTCGAGGCCGACGGAGACGCGAACCGTCTTGTCCGTGATCCCGGCGCGGGCGCGGGCTTCGGCAGTCATCGAGGCATGACTCATGGTGACCGGGAACGAAATGAGCGATTCAATTCCTCCCAGCGACACGCAGACGTCGAACAGCCTTGTCTTCATGCAGACGCGTTCTGCGATTGAGCGACCATCTTTTGTGTCAAAGGAGAGCATCGCACCGAAACCGCGTTGCTGCGTTTTTGCCAATGCATGCTGCGGATGCGATTCCAGGCCAGGATAGTAGACTTTTTCAATCAGCGGATGGCCATCCAGAAAGCGCGCAATCTTCATCGCGTTCGCCTGCTGCGCGTCCATGCGGCATCCCAGCGTCTTGATACCGCGCAGTACGAGCCATGCATCGAAGGGCGAACACGCCAACCCCAGCGCGTTGCAGATCCAGGCAATGCGGTCGGCATGTTCCTTTGATTTTGAAACCACGCATCCGCCAACGACGTCAGAATGGCCGTTGATGTATTTCGTGGTCGAGTGCATTACGATGTCAATGCCGAATTCGAACGGACGCTGAAGGTACGGCGACATAAATGTGTTGTCACACAGCGTAATCGCGTTGTGCTTTTTTGCGAGCGACGCGACGAACGCCAGATCGATCACTTTTAACAGCGGGTTGCTGGGCGTTTCAATCCAGACACCTTTGGTTGCAGGCGTGAAAGCGGCCTCCAGTTGTTTGTGGTCGGTCATATCGACAAACGTAAACGAAAGTCCTTTTTCGGCAAGAAACTTATCGAACAGTCGAAACGATCCGCCATACAGATCTGCAGGAGCCACAATGTGGTCGCCTGGCGAAAACAGTGCCATCGCGCAGTGCGTGGCTGACATGCCGGTCGAGGTGGCCACACATCCGACGCCGCCTTCGAGCGCCATGATATTTTCTTCCAGAGCGGCACGGGTTGGATTTCCGGATCGCGTGTAGTCATACCCGGAAGTGCTTTCCAGGCTGTTCCAGTAGAACGTCGATGTCGGGTAAATCGGCGTCGTCACGCTGTTGTATTGCTGATCCTTGTGGACTCCACCATGAATACACTTTGTTTCAAATTTCATGAGCCTGTTTTCTATGATACGAAGATTAAACCAGATTAGGACCGGTCGAGAAATAATTGACCGCATCCTCCTCTCCCCTTCCCCTGGCAAGGGGAGAGGGCAGGGTGAGGGGTATAAAAAGAGACAGTTATTTCTCGAGCGGTCCTTAGTGACGGAACTGTCCCGGATCGTCTTCACCGCGAAGCAGGCCGGCAGACGATTCGAAAAAGCGGCGGCGGCGATCAGGAACCTGCCCCGCCTGGGTTGATTGTTCTTCAAGGTCGTTCAGGTTTGCCTGGCACACGCGGCACCCGACGGTGTGCAAATGAAACTCTACGTAGGCTGCGGCGTCGGGAGATAATGTTCCGAGCAGATAGCCGCCCAACTCGGTCCGCACCGGGCAACTCAGTCGAGCGCGTTGCCAGATCTCGCCGATTGTATTCCCGCCCTGGTCCCGATGCCGTACCAGAACGGCCAGTCGAGCCCGCAGCGCGTTGTCCTCGCGCAGTTGGTTTTCGAAAGCAGCCATTCGCTCTGCAGGCAGCAATTCGTCGAGCCAGGCCGTCAGTTCACGATCAGTCCACTGCATGGAAATGTCAGTCCTCGAAAGGAAGATTTTGCGCAGGTTAGCCGCACCAGAATTGGATTTCGGAACACATGCAGTCCACTTTTAAGTCTTGCCGATCCGAAGAACGTGAGATTTCCATCGAACCAGCCGCCTTGAATGGATAGCATACGTCAGCTAGATTCGCAAATTCCAGTCGCAATCGTGGCATTTGTGATCTCTTTGTTCCAGGTGCCGGATCCGTTCCTGCGAAAGACAACCTGATTGTGTTGTATCGCCGCTTCCACAATTCTGATCCCCCAAAGCTGCATCAACTGTGGCATTTTTGCGCTTTGGGACCAAACGCCGCCGAAGGATTCCCGTGCGACGTGTTGGAGCTGTTTGCCTGTGCGCAGCCCTACTGGGATCCCAATGGACTCATTCTGGCTCAGGATGAAGAATCAGGCCGGATCGCTGGATTTGTGCATGCCGGATTTGCTCCAAACCTCGAGCAAAGTGCATTGGAATACAGCAACGGTACCATTTGCGGACTGATGGTGCATCCGGATTTTCGCCGGCGAAGCATCGGACAGGAACTTGTACGCCGCGCAGAGGAGTACCTTCGATCCAAAGGTGCAAAATCGGTCGTCGCAGGCGGTGGCCTCGAACAGAACGCCTTTTACACCGGGATTTACGGTGGGCTTGATCCATCTGGATTCTGCGCATCGGCAGCTGCCTGGCCACAATTCTTTCAGAAGTGCGGATATGACGCTTGCGACGAAGCCCTAATCCTGCGACGCGACCTGATTCGCAGCAGAGATCCGGTAAATGCCAAACTACTCCGCCTGCGTCGCCACCTGAAGCTGGTCATTACCGATCGTCCCACGAATGAATCGTGGTGGTGGTTCGTGCGGTACGGACAACTGGATTCGCTCAGGTTTGAACTACACGAGAAGGGCACAGAAAGCGTCGTAGCCTCTGGCCAGATTATTGGCATGGACCTGTACATCCCTAAATGGGGCGTGCGGAGTGTCGGTATCCGGGAGATCTTTGTGCCTGAGTCACAGCGTCGCCACGGGTACGCTCAGGCCCTGCTGCTGGAAATCTGCCGTCGCCTTAAAGAGGAATCCGTCGAACTGGTTGAATCGCATGTCTTGCCGGGCGACCAGCGAGCGCTGGACCTGTTCAAATCCGCGAGGTTCGAGGTGGCAGGCCGGCTGCTGACGTTTCGCCGGTGGCTGTAATTCGTTCTTGCCCGCACGACCATATCCACCTTGCCCCCCGGATGCAAAAATCGGAAGAAAACGGATAAATCGAATGCCACAAACGCACGGACTTACAGTATCGTTCATCCCCGCAGCCCACTGCATTCGCCACTCCGACACTTTGTCGAAGTGACAAAACCGCCTGACGCAATTGATTCATGATGCAGCGAGAGCCCAAAACTCGATGGTTTTCGTTCCCCCTTTACAGGTGTGGTTTCTGCCGTGACGTGCTCCTGACCGTGCCGACGAAAGGACTCTGGTGGTTGCTGGTCCTCTGTGGATTTCGGCAGTTCTATTGCCCGCATTGTTTTCAAGTCAAAGTACGAGCCTGCGGTTGGATGGGGTTGCTGTTGATACCATTTCGCTTTACCCAGGATGGCTTTCTCAAACGGTGGAGATAGAAGTCCAATTCAGTCGAAATAAAACTCCCGAATTTTTGAAAGCCTCCGCCGTTCTGTGTCGCCTCCACTGAAACTCACTCCGTTCGAAGAATACATGCTTTGCGATGATCGTCCTGATTATCCAATGACGGGGTTCTTTCGACTGCGATTCTCCGGGAAGCTGAATTTTCAGGCAATGAACTCTGCGATCCAGACGGCGACAGCCCGGCATCCGCTGCTGCGTTCCAAGGTGTGTCGGGATGCGAAGCACGGGAGCTACTGGGCTACGGACATAGAAGATTCAATTCCACTTGAGAGTTGGTCGGCAGATACAGAATGCGGATTTCCGGCTGCTGCGTACATTGATCTGACACGAACAGTCGGAACCCGGATCTGGTTGGTGGATCATGAAAGCGGAAGCGATCTGGTGGTTCAGGTGCATCACGCCTGCAGTGATGCGATTGGCAAGTGCCAGTTGATTGACGACCTGCTGATATTGTATGCGAGGAATGTCGGTGAACTCGGTGACGACGTCAGACTCCGCCCGCTGGACAACCAGCGTCTGGCACTTCGCAATCAGTTTGGACTGACGTGGAGAAAATTGCTGTGTCTGCTTCCGCGACAGATTCTGGCACTGCAGTTCGTCGTGAAGCACTTTCTGCGAAACGCAGCGACATTGGGACTCCTTAACGGCGATCAGGCACGACAGCAGCCCCCGGCGTTCCCGTCGCCATGCTCAGCCTATTTTGACGGGCCAGTGACAGCGTGCATCCTGTCCGAAGCAAAAAGACGAAAGGTGACCGTCAATGACCTGCTTGCCCGGGATCTGTTTCTGGCGATCAACGAGTGGCGCAGGCAGAATGGTGTGAGGTCAGAAAACGAGTGGCTGCGTTTCTTTATGCCCGTCAATGAACGTGTGCCTGAGGACGAAATTCTGTCCGCCGCCAATATCATGGGAGCCGTCTTTCTCGAGCGGAATCGACGGCACCTGACAGATGCGGATTCGCTGCTGCAATCAATCAAAACTGAAATGCAGAGACATAAACGCGGTCGCGATGGATTGCTCTTCATTGCAGCTCTTGCCGTTTTGAGACGCCTGCCATTTCTCCGGGATCACGTGCTGCACCGGGGCAAATGCATGTCGTCGTGCGTCTTTTCGAATCTGGGTGTCATTCTCAACCGGACACCGTTGCCTCGGAAAGATGGCAAACTGGCCATCGGCAAACTTGTTCTGGAAAACGTCGATTTCGTTGCGCCTTTGCGGCCAATGACTGCCGCCGCGTTTTGTGTCTATACGTACGCAGGACGTCTGACCTTGAATCTGCACTTCGATCCGCGATCAATTTCAAGGCTGCAGGCGGATGATCTCCTGGAGAAGTTTGCCCGGAGAATTCACGAGTCTGCGAAGATTGCCGATCACGAGCCAATCCCCACTTTTGCCCGTCAAGACGGCGTCGGACAGGAATGTCGGGCATACATTTTAAGACTTGACGATGCAGGCTAGTGTTTCAAAACGACCTGGGCGGGGTTGATGGCTTTGAACTTGCCTTTGTTCGCGGTGATCTCGAACGCCTGCGGGACGGCTTCAAGGCCATCCAGCTGGTGGGTGATCGTCGATCGCAGCTGCACACGGCCCGAGGCCACAAGGCGCACAGTATGTTCCAGATGTGCCTGAGTGCTGATGTCCGGAAACAGATATCGCAGACTTCGTTCGCGCAGGAGATCGATGTTCATTTCGAACGGTGCACCAAACCACGAGACGCCGATGAGTTTCCCTCCTGAGCGAACGGCATCAATGGCCTGTCGCACGGTTTCTGTCCCGGCCATTCCTTGTTTCGGACTGCCTCCGGCACATTCAAAGACGACGTCAGCACCATTGCCTTCGGTCAGATCATGAATCGCCGCGACGACGTCGCAGGTTCGCGCATTCAGCGCATGATCGGCTCCCAGTTCCTTGGAAATCCGACACGATTCGTCTCGTACATCCACCGTGATGATTCGGCCGGCTCCGCTGATCCGTGCGATCTGAAGGCATTCCAGCCCCATACTGCCCTGGCCGAAAATCACGACGGAATCGCCCATGCACAACTGAGCCGTTTCGACCGCCGCCACACTATCGCTCAGCGACTGCAGACACGCAGCTTCACTGTCGGAAATACAATCATCGACCCTGACCAATGAGATTTCCGGCAGGATGGCGATGTCACTGAAACATCCCGGCAGGTCAAATCCAATCACCGGCCCCTTGCGGCAGAGATAACTCCTTTCCGAAAGACACAATGGGCACTTTTCGCACGGCAATTTTGCCCGCGCGGCAACGCGATCACCCACCTTAAATCGATGAACACCCTCGCCTACTTCCACAATTCTCGCACAGAACTCATGCCCAAAGAGCTGCACCGGCGCTTCATTTTCCAGTCTGCGTTTGACGCGATCGTAGGCCAGCGTTGGAATTCCGAACGCCAACTGCGCTTCCGTCACGCTGGGTTGAACACAGAGCGGTTCCACCAGCACATGACGCGGCTTCAGCGTCGGAATTGGGACTTCATCAAGGCGAAAATCGCCGAATCCGTAAAATCGCCAGGCCCGCATTTTTGAGTTCCTTCAGAGTGTTTGCAGGACGAACTTTTGGAGGGTATGACAGTCCGGGGAAACATGCCCGCGGTTGGCTCCGGCTGACCAGACGACTTCCGAAACATACACGTCACCGTGCGAGTCAATTCGGACATCGTGAGGTGCAAAGAAATCACCGGGAGCAGTGGGATTTCTGCCGCCGCCCCAGCGTGCCAGCAGTTGGCCGTCGGGGGAGAAGATGCTGATTCGTCCTCCCGTTGCATCAGGCGTTGGTGGAAAAGTGCCCGGCCACATCCCGGAACGATAACCGAGTTCCGCAACAAACAGGTTTCCGGCGGCATCGAATGTGACCTGACAAGGGCGAGCAACGTCAGTGAGTTCGCTGAGAAATTCACCGTTGGGAGCGAAGATCTGGATTCGACTGTTTTCCCTATCAGCGACATGAACCATACCGTCTCGATCCACGGCGATCCCATGGGGAACCTGAAACTGTCTGGCGCCTGATCCCGGTTCTCCCCACGAAAACAGCAACTGACCATCCGCAGAGAACTTATGAATACGAGCGTTGCCATATCCGTCCGCCACGTAAAGATCACCCTCCGGAGACAGTGCCACGTTGGTCGGAAAATAAAACGGCGGCCCGGCGTGCGTGATCGTACGGTAGTCGATGCTCGTGGCCCCTGTATCAGATGGTTGTTCGCTGGTTCCCAATTTCCAGATCAACCTGCCATCGGGTGTGAACTTACGAACTGTGTGGTCAAGATCGTCAGTGCAGTAAACCGAATCATCCGGGCCAATCGTGATTCCGTGAGCCCGCGCGAAAACGCCTTCGCCCCACGATCGAAGAAAACGCCCTGCCCGATCGAACACCATCACCGGATGATCGCCCCGATTGAAGACAAAAACATTGTCCGACGAATCGATCGCGACCGCCGAAACCTCCTGCCAGGCGTATCCTTCCGGTCGCCGCACCCACGCGGCATCCGCGCGATAGGTGAGACGACCGGAGCCGACGATAACGTTTGTTTCGAGAGACATTTTGAAACGATTTCTTCCAGGATGGACATTCAAGTCCGTCGCAATAGCTCTTAATCTTAATCTTAATCTTAATCCTAATCTTAATCCTAATCTTAATCCTACTCTTAATCGATTCGCGGCTGGCCCTGCTCCCACGCCCCGGTAAAGACCGTGCGAAAAATTACTGCCCCATCAGCCGCCACGCGCTAGGAGGCTGTTGAGTCAGTCGTTTAACCCGACCCAAAGGGGAGGAATGCCACCGAAACGCCTCCCCTGCGGCATCGGGTTAAACGAAAACACTCCTGATCGTCACTAAATCAACAGACCGCTAGCGTCCGGTTACTGAAGGAACCGTGGGCTAGCGCCCAGCGGCTGATCGTCAGATCAGCCACTCATTTTTTGAACGGTCCTAACCTTACACGACGCACTTTCCGATGTGGGAGTAAGAGTATGATTAAGATTAGGATTAGGATTAAGATTAAGATTAAGATTAAGTTTAAGATTAAGAATTCAACGAGACTATGGGAAGCACTCCACATGAGTCCAATTCCTAGGACATGAATGTCCAAGCTACAGGAATTGTAGCCTTGGATTGAACTCAGTGAGGAATACGATTCAATTCAGGCAGTGACGGCGGCAACTGATAGCCTTCACGATTCAGCCGAATCCGGTACAAACTGGCACCAGCCGTGATGTACAGCAGATTCGCGTCCTTGCCACGCCCGAATCCGACGTTCGTGGGAACTTCGGTCGGAATATATGCCAGCTCTTTTCCTTCCGGCGAATACACGCAGATCCCTGGACGATTTTCGGCACGCACTGCGACATACAGGTTGCCATCCTTATCGACAACTAAACCATCCGGCCCGTCGAACGGCGCATAGTCCACCAGCACTTTGCGAAACTTCGCCGTCCCATCTGCAGCCAGATCATAAGCCAGCAGCGCCATCAAACCTTTCCTCAGTGGCAGGTTCACTTTGTTGCCTTCTGTCGCGTCGGGGTCAGCGAGTCGGTCTATGGCGGTTCCACCGTTTTCGTTGCTGACAACGTAGAGCGTCTTCTGGTCGGGAGACACGCAGACACCGTTGGCCTTGCCTGCGTCCGTGATGATCCGATGCAGTGAGCCGTCCGTATCGATGCGATAGACTCCGACAACCGGCTGGTCGATGGGCTCATGCCCAAGATATCGCGGATCGCTGAAATAGATGCGACCTTTTTCGTCAATCGTAATGTCGTTCGGCGAATTGAGCTTTTGCCCTTCAAACAGGCCAGCAATGATCTTTGCCTTGCCAGTTTTCATGTCCGTCCGCGTGACTTTGCGGCCACCGTAGTCCGCACCTTCGGCCACGATCATGTTGCCTGCGGCATCGAATTTGATACCGTTTGACATACCACTTGGCGATCGAAAGATCGAGGTCGCCTTTGTCGCCGGATCAAACTTCCAGATGAATCCCGCATCAATGGCTCCATTCTCGTCACGCGAGACATGCGAGAACGTGATCTCACTGAAATACACCATCCCATCCGGGGCGACACTCACGCCTTCAGTCAGCACCTTTGATTCGAACAGCTTTTCCAGCTTTGCATCCGGCGGAACGATGAGTTCCTGCGCGGACAACCGGTTGCTGCTGCACAACAATCCGATCAATACGAGTGCGGTACGCCAGCGCGAACAGACTAGCCAGGAACAGTTCAGCATGTGAAATCCTTTGAGCAGAAACTTGGGGAGAGAACGAAGAATAGGACCGGCGCAGAAATCACTGTCGTCTTCCGGACGTGGGGCACGTTTTTAACGTGCCCGGCACGATGGAATCGTGCCCCACTTATTTCCATATCAGTCCTTAGGCTGTAACATCGCACAATCGCTGCCATTTTTCCACGAAGCCGGGACGCTCAAGGACATCAGGATTAACAATGCCTCGCGGACGCTGCCCTGACGAAAGGTCGATCATCCCCTGACAGGCGGCGCGCCCGATGTCGCGAAATAACTCATCCGTCCATGCGATGCAGTGCGGAGCAAGTAAAACGTTGTCAAACTGGGCAAAGGCCGGCGGTGCAGTCAGCGGTTCGACCTGAAAACAATCCAGGGCAGCACCGGCGATCTGGCGTGAAGTCAAAGCCTCCGTCAACGCGACTTCGTCAATAATACCACCGCGAGCCGTGTTGATCAGATACGCCGTCGGTTTCATCAGGCCAAGTTCGCGAGCCCCGATCAGGTTGCGAGTGTGTTCATTCAGAGGACAGTGGAGCGAAACAAAGTCGGCCTGCTCAAGCAATTCATCGAGGGTGACTCCACAAGCCCCATGAGCGTTTATGACGGACGCCGACGCAAACGGATCGAAGACCAGCGGAGGTTTCATCCCGAACCCCGAAAGCAGCCGCACCAGAGCCTGGCCAATCCCGCCAAAACCAATCACACCCAGCGTCCGATCGCGAAGCTCACTTCCCATGTACTGGCTCCGTTCGTCCCAACGCGCTTCACGGACAAGCCGATCCTTCATCCGGAAATGATGCGTCAGGGCCAGCATCCAGCCAACCGTTGCCTCGGCCACAGGACGATCGACGGCTCCTGCGGTGATAAAGAGCATCACATCGGCCGCTGTGCAGGCTGTGACATCAACGCTGTCGAAGCCTACCCCAAAGCGGCCAATCGCCAATAGATCATGGCTCTGTGTCAGGCTCCGAGCCGTCACACGGGGAGTCAGTACAATCACGCCATTGACCCCCGCCAGTTGCTGCGGTTCGATCTCAGCACGATGATCTGCGAATTGACTGACAACGATTCGATCGCAACCGTCGAATAGTTTCAGACCAATGTCACGGTACTTTGTCGCACCGTCGGCGTCGTAGAAATCAGCCGTCAGGGCAACGTTGAAAGTCGTTGGAGTTTGCGTCATCTGTCAGAGCCATACCAGTGAAATGTAAGTTTCACGAGGCGTTGTACAGAATATCGTGCATTCACGCCAACGGTCTGAGCTGCGATCGGACAACTGGGGCAGTCGCGGATTTCAATAGGCCGGACCAAGCGGTGCGCCGTTCCGGCAAGTCGGCTGGTATACGCAAAAGCAGGGAATCTGAGTGACCAGAAAAGTGCCATTCTGTGCCAAAGGCACAAAATGTGAAAGCCCAGGGCAACGCCCCGGGAACCTGCGAAACGAGAGACAAGAGTCCAAAAAGGGGCGAAATGATCGTGCATCCCCATCACAGTCCTTCAGGGCGTGCATGTTCGATATTGCCGTTTCCTGGGGCGATGCCCCAGGCTTTCACATTGTGCCGCGTTGCGACAAACCGCTGCGGCAGCACGAACTACACCATGCTTGCGGCAGACCCTATGCCGTGATAAAACTCAAGCCTGACGGGGATAAAATCCCTGATATGAGCTTTATCCCCGGCTACTGGCAGGATAAGTATTAAAGTTCGTCAGGATGATTCATTTGCATGGCGAGCATCTACATCGAAACTTCGATCGTGAGCTATTTGCGAGAGCGTGAGGCGTCCCACGTTGTCGCAGCCGCCCGGCAGATTCTCACGAAGCGGTGGTGGTCGGATGAACGCAGGAAATACACGCTGGTGACATCACAGTATGTCATCGACGAAGCTTGCATGGGGGATTCAGTGCTCGCGCAAGAGCGGCTTTTGCATCTCGATGATTTGCCGTTATTGGCTGTCGATCCCGAAATCCTGGTTCTTGCAGATGCACTCATGTCATCTGCGGCGCTTCCACGAAAAGCGGAGGCCGACGCATTGCATATTGCTATCGCGGCCTGGCATGGTGTAGAATATCTGCTGACATGGAACTGTACGCATCTGGCAAACGCCCGGACATTGCCGATCATTCAACGGGTGCTTCGGGAACGGGATGTGGTTGCACCAATAATCTGTACTCCAGAGAATTTGATGAGCGATGACACTCAACTCGACGACTGAAGATCTCGATGACATCATTGGAACAATCCATGGATGGCGTCGGGAGATCTCTGATCATTTTGGTGGCAATATGGCTGCTATGGTTGATGATGCAAACCGTCGGACGGAACGGTCGGGGCGGCGTATCTTGCGGCGCGGAGAGCTGACGAACAAGCCGATGCACCCGAGCGGCGGCAGCACGGTTTCTGACAATAGTGAAACGTCTCCCGCCGCCAGGTGATGGCAGTGTCGGCATCCTGACCTCGCCGTCTCAGTATTCGTATCGCGTCATCCTGCCGACAAATTAAACAGAAGCACGACGACGTATGGCACGCACCTTCCGAACCCGTGGCGATGTCGAAGAGACGCTCGAAGACGGAATCGTCATCGAAAGAAAGCGATACAACTCGGTTAATCGCGCACTGATGGAACACACTTGGGCTGATGGAGACAAATGGATAGTTGAGCGATTCGGCGCGAATCTTCGATTACAGCAAATGGAATTACGTGTACATGAGGTCTACGATTGGAATCCTCGCTCTGGACACCGAAAGGAGTGCCGAGTCAATGAAGTGTACTCCGAAGGTCATGTCGTATTCCGTTCACATTCCGACGAAGAAGGTGTCATTCAAGAAGCATTTCATTACAAGATCGATGGGGCGTTGATTGCACATCAAGTGTTTACGAACGGTACTGGTCCGTTTGTCGGCTGCAACGAAAACGGCGGACCATACATCGTTGGGCATTACCAGAACGGCGAACAGCATGGCAAATGGATCCAGAAGTGCAACGACTGTCTCGTTGTCACCGAATATCGCAACGGCGAAGAGCGTGGCGAAAAAAAGAAGGATTGCGATTCTGGCCTATTCACCTTCTTGAGTTCGGAGTCTTCTGACAAAGTGCATCCATCACGGGGCCATCCAAAACAAAGAGAACCAGTCACTTGACAAATGGACATGTTGCATGGCAATCGCTGCGTAACGTGATCGCCGACGGGTGACCGTCGCCGGTGAATCAGTCGTCGTGACGAAGACTTTGTCTTGCATTGGCCATGATCAGGTTTGCCTGTCAAACAAATCGTATGGAGCATCCAGAGACGCTCCCCGACCGACACATTGACCAACCCTCTTGCCAAACGCTACAGCTTGCCGGTACGATGAGACGTCACCTTCGGCGAGGAAAGCGTTTCGAATGCCCGTAATCTCGATGTTTTACGGAAGGTCAGCAGCCGTTTAGAATCGAACCTTTGAGGTAATGATGAACCCTCGCGTGAACTCAGTTGTACCGACCGATGAATATCATCTCCGAATGAAATTCACCAATGGCGAAGTTGGAGTATTTGACTGCAGTCATCTGTTGGATTTCGGTGTCTTTCGGGAATTCAGGGATATCGCTTACTTTAAGCGTGCGTCGGTGGCACATGGCACCGTCGTGTGGCCAAACGAACAAGACATTTGTCCTGACACGCTTTACGAAGACTCGGTCAAGCTCACATCCGAAAGCGCCGAACAAATCGGGATAGGGCTCCGGATTGCTCCGAAGCCCCTCCAACACCACTCGGCGTGCGGGTTCGCATCGGGCGATTCACTTCCTCGCAGTGAAATTCTGCCAGATTGTTAACAGTTTCAGCAATCCTTCCTGCGTGACGTACGCGATTGACAGCACCCGAATCCAATGCGGTGTCAGGTTTTCGGGACATTGGGGGCGAGTGACCAGGAAATCTATGATGTTCAACTCTGCTTGTATCCGCACCGGAAGTATGCTGAATGTCCTGGTAGCCGTCGCCATCGCGACTGCAGCCGGGCAGGACAAACGTCCGTCCACGACGTCGGCGGCAGAGGCAATCGGCAACGATCCAACGGCACCTGTTGCCAGGGGAGAGATCGTATCCGATCTGGGCAAGAGCGCGATGTATGTTTTTCAGGCAAGGAACGGTGACTATTGGTTCGGGAGCAATGACCAGGGTGTGTACCGGTATGACGGGAAAGTCATTTTCAACTTCACGACGAAGGACGGGTTGTGCAGCAATCAGTTCCGCGGGGTCCAGGAAGACCAGTCGGGAAACATCTACCTGACGACCTATGAGGGCATCAGCAAATTCAACGGGAAGTCCTTCACTACGCTGGAGGATTTGGCGAGCACCCCTCCGACGGATTGGAAGAAACAACCGGATGACCTGTGGTTTGTGGGGCCTCCGGATGCCGGTGTCGTGTTCCGTTATGATGGCAAATCACTACACCGCCTGGAGTTCCCAAAGACCAGGCTCGGCGACGAGCACTTTGCAAAGATGCCTCGCTCGCAATTCCCGAACGCGATTTACAGCCCCTATGATGTTTACTGCATTTTGAAAGACAGTAACGGCAACCTCTGGTTCGGCACCACCTGCGTCGGCGTGTGTCGGTATGATGGCAAGTCGTTTGACTGGCTCACCGACAAAATCCTGACGGCGGCACCGGTACGATCCATTTTCGAAGACAGGAAGGGCAACTACTGGTTCACGTACAGTGGCGGAGCGTCACTCGATGGCTTCAGGATGGTCAACAATTTTGACAAGCTGCAGGAACACAGGGAAGGCACCATTATTGAAGGCATGTCAATCATTGATGACGACAATGGCAAGCTCTGGACGGCAGCACTCGGAGCGGGCGCATTCAAATACGATGGAACGCAGAAGTTGCACTACCCCATCAAGGAAGGTAATACAGCGATTGAAGTGTTCGCCATTTATAAAGACAATCAAGGTGTCCTGTGGCTTGGGACGCACAACGGAGGGGCCTACAAATTCAACGGCAAGACATTTGAGAAGTTCCGGCCATAACGACCGCTGACGATTCCGGGTTCAAATTCCTTTCGACCATTTTCTCTCCGCAGTCGGCGACAGCGGACCACAGAAACTCGCGTACGCATCGGGTTCAAGTCACTTTCGACCGTTTGAGGTATCATGATCATAACTTCTCGGATCACAATCATCCTGTTGCTCCTGTGTATCGGCACGCCCGGCAAGGGGTTTTCGCAACAACTGCCGCCACTCACGCGCCTGAAGTACAACAATCCGGGACTCGTTGTTGATCTGGGCGTCGGGCTTTGGGCCTGGCCGATGCCGATGGATTACGACGGCGACGGGGATATCGATCTGCTGGTGGCGTGTCCGGATCGACCGTCGAATGGAGTCTGGTATTTCGAAAATCCAGGAGTAAATCCGAAAGAACGTCATCCGGTTTTCAAAGCGGGTGTGCGACTTGGACCTGCCTCATCGGACATGACATTGTCCATGGTGAATGAGATACCGCGAATTCTTGCAGGCAACAATGAACTTCCCGGGTTTCGGGACGGCGACTGGAAAACGCAGAAACCGGTGTATCCCTCAAAGACCGTGATTCCAATTCAGCACAACCGCGATAACTTCTGGCGATTCGCGGATTACGATGGCGACGGCATCCATGATTTGCTCGTCGGACACGGTGACTGGACAGACTTTGGCTGGTTTACCGAAAACGACTGGTGGAAAGATTACAATTGGCAAGGCGTCTGGACCGGCGGACCACTCAGAAGTCACGTGCTTTGGCTGCGCAACAAAGGCAAAGACGCCACTCCGGAATATGAGTCGCCGGAACCGATTCTGGCCAACGGAGTTCCGATCAGCACGTTTGGCCGACCGGGACAAAACCTTGCGGACTTCGATAACGACGGTGATCTGGACCTTCTCTGCGGCAGTTTTCTGGATGGCTTCACGTACTACCAGAATATCGGCACGCGGACTGCCCCGGTCTATGCGGAAGGTCGGCCACTCGTCAACCAAGATCGCGTGATCGCGATGGATCTGGAGATGATTGTGCCTCACGCAATCGACTGGGATCACGATGGCGATATGGACCTGATTGTCGGTGACGAAGATGGCCGCGTGGCTCTGGTCGAACATACGGGAAACGTGATCGACGGATTGCCGCAGTTTGAACGACCACATTATTTTCAACAGGTCGCAGATGAACTCAAATCCGGCGCATTGGCATCGCCGTCGGCAATCGACTGGGACGGTGACGGAGACGATGACGTCATCACAGGCAATACCGCAGGTTATATTGAGTTTTTCGAGAACCTGAGTGGACGTGGAGTCGATCCGCCCGCATGGGCCGCGCCCGTCCGACTCAAAACACACGACGACGCCACGATCCGCATCATGGCTGGCCCGAACGGATCGATTCAGGGTCCATGCGAAGCGAAATGGGGCTATACGACGGTCTCGGCGATTGACTGGGATCACGACGGACTTCCGGACATCCTGGCAAATTCCATCTGGGGTCGAGTCCATTGGTATCGGAACATCGGAAGTCGCGAACAGCCGCAACTGGATACTGCGACACCGATCAAAGTCGAATGGCCGGTGGGAACTCATCCGCCAAAGCCCGCATGGAACTGGTGGCATCCTGAACCCGGCGAACTCGTGACGCAATGGCGCACGACGCCCGCCGTGGCCGATCTCAACGGCGATGGATTCAACGATCTCGTAATGCTCGATCACGAAGGCTGGCTCTGTTTCTGGCCGCGAGAACGCAGCGGCGAAAAACTCACTCTAAAACCAGGTCAGCGTGTGTTGTGCGACGAACAGGGTGAACAATTGCGTTTGAATCCCGGCAGCGGCGGCAAAAGTGGTCGGCGCAAATTGCATGTGGCGGACTGGGACGGCGACGGCAAACTCGATCTGTTGCTGAACGGCACAAATGCGGAGTTCTGGCGTCAGGTTGGCTTCGATGCTGGCGTCTGGAAGTTTCAACGGATGAGCGACGTCAGCTCGACAAAGATCGACGCCCACGACACGAGCCCCACCACGGTCGATTTCGACGCCGACGGCCATCGCGATCTCGTCATCGGGGCCGAAGACGGGCGATTCTATTTCCTCCATGCCTCACCGAGTGAAACGCAGACGACGGCGAAATCAAATGATGACGCCTGTGATCCGAATGATGAACCAGCGACGAAGACTGGTGGAACGGTATCAAGCGATCTGCCTCCCGGATTTTCCGGAAAGGTCTCGCAATGGCACGGCTTTGATCGGTTCGATTTTGAAGTGGATGGTAAGCCGGTGCTTGTGGTCGTTCCGAAAATTCCAGCTCCGGGGCGTCCGTGGGTCTGGCACGGGGAATTCTTCGGCCACAAGCCCGATCCAGACATCGCACTCCTTCAACGCGGTTTTCATATCGTCTACATGAGCGTGCCCGACATGCTCGGAGCCCCGAAAGCGGTGGCGCACTGGGACAAGTTTTACGACGAACTTACCACTAAATACGGTTTCGCAAAAAAGGCGGCTCTGGTAGGCCTGAGCCGTGGTGGGTTGTATTGTTACAACTGGGCGGTTGCGAATCCGGACAAAGTGGCCTGCATCTATGCCGACGCTCCGGTCTGTGATTTCAAGAGTTGGCCGGGTGGCAAGGGAAAGGGCAAAGGCAGCCCGCGTGATTGGTACCTGGTGCTCGAACAATACAGCTTTGCGAATGAACAGGAAGCTCTGGCTTACAAGGGAAACCCGATTGATTCGCTGGAACCGTTGGCCACGGCTGGCGTGCCTCTGCTGCATGTCTATGGCGACGCCGACGATGTGGTTCCGTGGGATGAAAACACGGGCATCGTCGCCGACCGGTACAAGGCACTCGGCGGATCAATCACGCTGATCGCCAAGCCGGGTGTCGGACATCATCCTCACGGTCTGGAAGACTCGACGCCGATTGTCGAGTTCATTTTCACACAGTGTCTTGCCCGCAACGTAGCGAATCCCGATGAGAAGACGACTCTTCGTGTGCTGAGTTACAACATTCATCACGCCGAAGGCATTGACGGTAAGCTCGATGTCGCGCGCATCGCCCGCGTGATCAACGATTGCCAGCCGGATTTGGTGGCGTTGCAGGAGGTTGACAAGCTGGTGAAACGCACCGAGTCGATTGACCAGCCTTCGGAGTTAGCTCGATTGACGAACATGCACGTCGTCTTTGGTGCCAACATTGAGCTGCAGCGCGGACAGTATGGGAACGCAATTCTCTCGCGGTTTCCAGTGACTCACAACGAAAATCATCTGCTGCCGTGCCTCAACGACGGCGAACAGCGCGGCGTTCTGGAGACAAGTGTTCAACTTCCGAACAGCACCGCGCTCAGGTTTCTCGCCACGCACTTTGATCATCGAACAGATGATGCTGAGCGACAGCAATCTGCCAATGCCATCCAGTTACTGCTCAAGGATTCGGACGGACTTCCAACCATTCTTGCAGGCGATCTCAACGATTCATTGTCCAGCCCAACGTTGGATTTGCTTATGACGCACTGGTCACGCACATCTAACGACGCTCAGCCGACCATTCCGGTCACAAGCCCCGACCGTCAGATTGACTTCATTCTCTTTCGCCCGGCGGCTCGCTGGAAAGTGGTCGAAAGCCACGTCCTTGAGGAAGCAATCGCATCGGATCATCGCCCGATAGTGGCCGTATTGGAACTCTTGCCGGAAGCTGCTGAAAATCCATAGCGGGTTGGCCGCAACCGGGCAATTTGTGAATTCGTAGGGTGGGACCAGCGTAGCGCCGGCCCACCGCATTGGACACATGGTGGGACCAGCGTAGCGCCGGCCCACCGCATTAGACACATGGTGGGCCTGCGCTGTCGCTGGTCCCACCCTACAGAAAAGTGAGGTTTTCGCGTGCAGCTGGCAAATCGACGAATCGTGTTGGTCGGTGCCGGGCACACGAATCTGCATATCGTGCGAATGTGGATGCAGCAGCCGATTGCGGATGCCAGTCTGACATTGATTTCGCCGTTCCCCTGCGCCACTTACAGCGGCATGTTGCCGGGGACCCTCGCCGGATTGTACGATCCTGCCGACATGGAAATCGATCTGCATCGCCTGACAAAAGCTGCGGGTGTGGAACTGCTTATTGACGAAGCCATCGCGCTGGATGCCGTGAGCAAAGAAGTATTCTTTCGCGAGCGCCCGCCGGTCACTTACGACGTGGCCAGTATCGGCGTGGGATCAGTGCCGGTTCAAATGGACCGACTGAAGGCACATCCCGGCTTTGTGCCGATCAAGCCCATGTTTACGGCGTTGCAGCGACTGGATTCTGCGATCCGGAGGATTGATAACGCGCCCGTCAGAACCGCGATTGTGGGCGGTGGCGCGGCGGGGGTGGAAGTGGCGTTTTGTGTGGAACAAAGAATCCGGAGCGCGGGCGGCACACCGCAGGTCACACTGGTCGATGCAAATTCGCAGATTCTCGCAGGCTTCCGACCTCGCACGATTCAGCTTGTCGCACGCGAACTTCAACGACGTGGCATTGACGTCCGCCTCGGTGGCCGTGTGACCGGACACAGTGGTCTGGAGCTGACATTTGATGACAGTAGCACGTTGACGGCTGATGTCGTGATCTGGGTGACCGGTGCCTGTCCGCCTCCGTTGTTGCAGCAGATCAACCTGCCAAAGTCTGAATCGGGATTTCTGCGAGTTCAAAACACGCTGCAATCTGTCGGCGATCAGTCGGTCTTTGTCGTCGGCGATTCTGCCGACGTAGACAAAGAAAACTTCGCCCGCGCCGGCGTCTACGCTGTGCGACAGGGACCAATTCTGTGGCAGAACCTGAACCGCAGTCTGCAGCAGCGTGAGTTAATCACCTACAAGCCGCAACGGGATTTTCTGCGGTTGCTGGCAACCGGAGATGGCAAAGCGATCGCGCAATGGAAGTGGTTCTCCGGCATCGGCGCGCACTGGTGGAGACTCAAGGACCGCATCGATTCGAAGTTCATGCACATGCATCGACCGTCCAGTGCGATGCCGTCACCCTCTCGGATGGGCTCATCAGCCGGATCGACCGCAACTTCTAAACCAAAATCTGCGCCGCCAAAATCTGCGCCGACGAAGATGAGATGCCGTGGTTGTGGCGGAAAAACGAGTGCGCGGGTCCTGCACCGTGCGTTGCAACGATTACGGGCGGAATGGCCCTCCGCACCTCAAGGATTTCTGCAGAGCGACGATACCGCGTTGCTGCCGGATGGGTCCACTGCGAACGCGGTGTCCGTCGATTTCTTTCCGGCATTTCTGGATGACCCGTGGCTGACCGGCCGCATTGCTGCGATCCATGCGCTCAGTGATCTGTGGGCGAGCGGAGTGCAGCCGACATCGGCTGTGGCCATGGCCACGCTGCCGGAAGGAAATATCGATCGTCAGTCTGAAATGCTGCATCATGTCCTGAGTGGTGCGGTACGGGAATTGATGGCTGCCAATGCAGTCCTGGTCGGCGGGCACACAACAAATGGCGAGGAACTGGCAGTCGGATTCACCGTTTTTGGAAGCACGCACGGTAATGCAACAGATCGATTGCCGCTGAGCAAGGCGCGACTTCGTCCCGGTCAGCAGCTCATTCTGACCAAGGCGCTCGGGACGGGAGTCATCCTGGCGGCGAACGAATCGGGACATGCAGAGTCACGTTCAATGTCAGCTGCGATAGACATGATGCTGCAATCAAATCAACTGGCCAGCATCATCGCCATGGACGCCGGCGTCGCTGCCGCCACTGATATCACGGGTTTCGGACTCGCAGGTCATTTGCTGGAAATGTGTCAACAATCTGAAGTCTCCGTCGATCTGGATGTTGATGCATTACCGCTGATCTACGGTGCAGCGCGACAGATTCTGAACGGAATACAAAGTTCACTGTACGACGAAAACAGAGCTGCTGTACAGGATTTCGTGGTCATCGGCGAACACTTGCAAGGTCGGAATACAGCACTCGGTGTGCAGAACGGCTCAGCGAATGATCATCCGGCTTTGCAGACTTCACCACTCCTGCAACTGTCGGCGATGTACGATCCTCAGACGTCGGGTGGCCTGTTAATGGGTGTCGATGCAGAACGAGCGGATTACGTGATGGCTCGACTTGCTGCCGCTGGCTATCTCGATGCAGCAATCATCGGGCGCGTGACCGAACGGAATGGAAAACAATTCGGCGACGGAATTGACGCCGTCAGTATCAACGCGGGCACTGTTGCTCGTCCCAATTAAGTGTTCGGTCAACTGTGCGTTTATGTGTGCCACTGGCTCTGCCAGTGTTCTGCATCTGCATGAGACACTGGCAGAGCCAGTGGTACACAACTCATCAATGTGTGGAATCCCGATTCTCCAGTACTCGGGCATACACATCGCGAATTTGCCGCGTCATATTCTGGTGACGAAACTGCTCCGTAAATCGCTCCCTGCCAGTCGCTCCCAGTCGTTGACGAAGTTCAACATCCTGAGCCAGCCGAATCATCGCCTCTGCAAGCTGAGGTACGTTGCGAGGTTCAACGAGCAGTCCGGTTTCATCAGGCACACAGACTTCCGGGGCTCCGTCGATGGCAAAACTGATCACTGGCTTGCCAGCGATCGATCCTTGCGGAAGCACCCGCGCAAGTCCTTCCCAGACGCTGGTGTGTACGACCGCATCCATCGTGTGCAGATAATCCCCGACGGCTTCCGGCGCTACCAGGCCCGCAAAGACAAAGTGCTTCGTCAGTCCCAGTTCCGCAATTCGCGACTGAAACCTGGATTTCAGAATCCCGTCACCAACAAGCAGGAACCGGACATCCGGGACGGCCTGCACCACTTGTGGTGCAGCTTCAATCAGATACTCGTGCCCTTTCAGGTGAAACAATCTGGCCACCTTGCCGAGCACGATATGGTGTGGCGACAGGCCGAGTTCTCTCCGCAGAGTCGCCGGGTCGCGGCGCGGAGTCAGAAAGTGATCCACATCCATCCCACTGTAGATTGTCGTAAACTTCTCACGCGCGGCGATCCCCGCCGTAAGATACTGTTCCGTCATGGCGTCGCTCACCGAGATGTAGTGTTGACACCAGTGAGCCGCACGCCTTTCCGCCCATTTATACGCAGTCTTCGAGACAAGATTCTGACCATAATGGAACGAAGCCCCGTGAATCGTATGCACGGCGGGGATTCCCAACTGATACGCCGCCAGACGACCCAAAATGCCAGCCTTGGAACTGTGCGTATGCACAAGTTGTGGTGCAAATTTTGTCAGAGCGCGACGGATGGCTTTGAGAGATCTCCAGTCCTGCAGCGGATTCAGGCTGCGCCGCAGTTCCGGGAGCACGCGCAGGTCCAGTCCTCGTTCGAGTGCCTTTGGCTCCAGCGATCCTTCCGGCCCCAGCCCCGGGCCCGTAATCAGACAGACTTCGTCATTGAACAGATGATGCTGATCATCGACATTGAACAGCGTGTTTTCCTGCGCACCGCCGATGATCAGTCGCGTAATAATGTGAGCGATGCGCATTGAATCATCGCAATTGCAGAATTGCGCCGTTCGGATAGCAGATTGTGCAAACACAGCAGGGGAAACCGGTTGGATGCGGTTTCCCCTGAGGACTACTTTTTGAAGAATTGGTATACTGGACCATTTGCGGACTGTCAATACGAGCATGGCCTATGGAATGGCGTGGACCTGGCGAGCGGAATGGAGCTAGTGCTCTGTCAACCTTTAAAGTTGGGGTTGAATTGTATTTGTACGACGGACTTCCAGTCCGTCGGCGGTACCCTTTGTCGACGGACTGGAAGTCCGTCGTACCCGAAAATTGAGCCTTGACAGAGCACTAGCCACCGGTAACTGTTCCCGATCGCCGACACTCCAATATTTGACATTGTCCGACGGCGTTCATATCATCGCTGCAGGCTGCGGCAGGGGGGCTGGTTGTGCCAGCAGATGATTGCTGTCGGCGACTTCCAGATGGCTTCAGGCAGTTTGTCATGATTCAGGTCGAATTGCGATGTTTTGCTCCCGTGTGCGTGGCGTTTGCGCTTCTGTTTACCAACTTCACTGGCACCACGGTGAAGGCGGAAGACACCGAGCAGGGGACGCGGCAGTTTGCGGTCGCCGTGGGGTTTCAGAACCAGAAACTGTACGACTCTGCGATTGACGAGTGGAAAACGTTCCTGCAGAAATTCCCGAAAGATTCCCGAGTCGATAAAGCGACGCACTATCTCGGAACCTGCCAGCTTCAGGCCAAACAGCTGGCTGCGGCTGCGGCGACGTTTGAATCGGTGCTGCAGAAGTATCCAAATTTCGAATTGCTCGACCAGACCGTTTTGAACCTTGGGACGGCATGGTACAACCTGGCTCAGGAATCAAAGAAACCGGAAGACTACGCAAAAGCTGAAGCCCCGTTCGCTCGCCTTGCAAAAGAGTTTCCTCAAAGTCCGTACGCAGGCCGCGCCCTGTATTATCGTGCTGAAAGTCAGTACCAACAGAACAAGCTCGACGCAGCCGCCGCGAGCTACGCGACTCTGATCAGTACTTTTTCCAAAGACGAACTTGTTCCTGAGGCGACCTATGCACTGGGCATCTGTCAGGAATCGCTGAAGAAAAATGACGATGCTCTCAGGACGTTTGCGGCGTTCGAGACGAAATTTCCGCAACATGCATTGCTGGCCGAGGTCAGGATGCGACATGCGGAACTGCTCTTTGCCAGCGCGAAGTTTGATCTGGCTCAGGAACTGTTCGCTCTGGTTGCCGGCGCCAGGGAGTTTCCGCTGGCCGATACTGCGATGTTGCGCCAGGCTCGCTGCCTGTACGAACTGAAACAGTACGACGAAGCCGGAAAGCTCTACTGGAATGTCCCGCGAGAATTCACTCAATCGAAACACTACGATACTGCGGTGCTGGCTGGTGCAAAATGCTTCTACCTGACGGGCAAATACGCACACGCCCGATCTGGTCTCGAAAATGTCGCCAAACGCGATGTGCCTGCAGCCGCTGAGGCAAGCCAATGGATTGGTCGTTCACTGTTGAAAGAACAGCAGCCGCAGGAGGCATTGAAAGTACTGGATGCGGCGATTGCGAAACATGGATCAAGTCCTGCGTTTCCGCAGCTGGTGCTGGCTCGGATTGACGCGTTGTACGATCTTCCCGGTCGCCGCGCGGAGACGGTTCCGCTGTATGCAGAGTTCGCACAGAAATATCCTCAGGATGAACTGGCATCGCAGGCGCTCTACATGTCGGCGTTGGCGGCCTTTGAAATCGACAACCATGCGGCCGCGAAGGCGAACAGCGATGTTTTCGCAAAGCGATTCCCGCACGATACCCTGCTGCCGGATGTGCTGTTCATCGGTGCCGAAGCGCGACTGTTGCTCCGCGAATTCCCTGAAGCCGAACGACTGTACCGTGATTTTCTGAAGCGGGCTCCTCAGCATGCCAATGCGGCACAAGCGCAAGTTCGTCTCGGACTCGCACTCCAGTTGGATGGCCAGCACGAAGCAGCGCTGGAAAAATTGGCATCGACGTTGAATCTTCTTTCCGATGCGGCTCTGAAGAGCGAAGCATTGGCGATCATGGGACGCTGTCACGCTGCGGAAAAACAATGGAACGAAGCCGCCAGTGCGTTCGAAAAGTCGCTTGCCACAATGCCGAATCGCAATCAAACCGATCAAACGCTGCTCGCCCTGGCGGATGTCTATCGTCGCCTTGCCCGAGCGTCCGATTCCGGCGCACGGCTCGAACAATTAAGCCATGACTTTCCGCAAAGTCCGCTTGTCGAAGAAGCCACGTTTCGGCTGGGTGAACTGGCCTACGCTCAGCACGCATTTGATGAAGCAATCAGGCAGTATGCAGTTGTTGTCGGCAAATGGCCGAAAGGCACGTTTGCGCCACACGCTCAATATGGACTTGGCTGGTCGTACTTTAAGAAGCAGGATTTTACAAAGTCGATTGACGCAAATCAGACACTTACTGATCGTTACAGAAAATCTGAATTGGTTCCGAAAGGTATGTACGTCCGCGCGATGGCTGAGTATCAGCTCGGCCAGTTTCCGGCTGCGATCGAACATGTGAAAGCTTTCCTCAGCAGCAATCCGCCGCTCAGGGATGCGTTGGATGCAGAATACCTGCTGGGACTCTCGTTCGCCGCGCAGCAGAAGTTTGCCGAAGCAGCTCGGGCCTATAACGGAATTCTGGCGAAAGATCCAAAGTATGCAGACGCGGACAAGGTCTTGTATGAACTCGGCTGGGCACACTTTGAATTGACTCAAAAGAACGAATCGATCGCCGCATTTCGACGTCTGGGAACAGAGTTCCCTGACAGTCCATTGGCGGCTGAAAGTTGGTTTCGCGTGGGTGAATCCTACTATGACGCAGGAGAATTTCCGGAAGCGGTGAAAGCGTACGCCGAAGTTCAGGCCACAGCGGCGGCTGCGAGCCAGGAAATTGGCGAAAAAGCGGCGCATAAACGAGGCTGGAGTTATCTCAAGGCGAACGACTTTTCCAAAGCGACGGGGGCGTTTGAGTCGCAGTTGAAATCCTGGCCTGGCGGATCGTTGTCCGGCGACGCTCAGTTCCTGCTGGGCGAGTGTCAGTATCAGCAAAAGCAGTGGCAGCCGGCGCTGGCGCTTTACACTGCAGTTATCGCCGCGAACCATCCAACTTACACCGCATTGGCGCTGTATCGATCTGGCGAGTGCGCCGCCGCGCTGGAACAATGGGATAAGAGCGAACAATTTCATCAGATGGCCCTGGATGGTTTTCCGGAGTTTGAACTCAAACCGGAGGCGCGCTACGGAGTCGGCTGGGCTTTGCAGCAACAGAATAAACTGTCGGAAGCAATTTCTTACTACGAAAAAGTGACTGAGGAAACGGAAACAGAAACGGCCGCCAAAGCGAGATTTATGATCGGCGAATGCTGTTTCGCTCAAAAGAACCACAAGGAAGCGACGAAGCACTTCCTCAAGGCGGCGTTTGCGTACGGTCACAAAGAATGGTCCGCGATGGCTTGGTTCGAAGCAGCTCGCTGTTTTGAAGTTCTGAAGGATGTGGCTCAGGCAAAGAACTGTTAT
Source organism: Candidatus Kuenenia stuttgartensis (assembly GCA_945861465.1). Classification (GTDB taxonomy): domain Bacteria; phylum Planctomycetota; class Planctomycetia; order Planctomycetales; family Planctomycetaceae; genus SXXK01. The sequence goes on along the minus strand of CAMAVB010000030.1, from coordinate 7,618 downwards.
CAGCAGATGATCGACAAATTCCCGGATCATCCGAAAGCGACCGATGCCAAACAGAGGCTGGGGGAATTGTAGGTAGCCTGTTGATTCAATTTTTCATCAACCATCCGACGGATCAGACCAATGGGACGCCTGTTCAATATTGGCCTGTATCTCTCAGCGAGGGTTTCGTCTGCGGCCCGGGGAGGAGCGCGAAAAAGTTTTGAACCACGGATTTCGCGGATTTCACAGATAAACACACGGTGACTCATCCGTGACATCCGTGGTCAAATAACTGCGACTGGAAAGACGACTGCATCTGCTATGCACCGCACAATACTTTCTCGACTTGCGCAAATCTTAAGCGTTTTTGGTACAGATCACACCGGACACATCATATGGCCAACTTGAAACGTTCTTTCAGATGGAATTCTGCTGCACTCGTCGCTGCCACGCTCTACTATGTGATCGCCGGGCCGATCCTGTGTGCGCAGGACGGTGCAACAGATGTAGTTCCGGAAGCACCGGAAGTTAAGGCACCTGTCGAAGCAGCGAATGAATTGACGCGCATGGGCGTGCCGCAATCGCTGCCGTTCCTGTGGGATCTGGCGTGGCGTGGTGGCGTGTTCATGATTCCGATTGGACTGTGTTCGATCGTCGTTTTGACCTTTGCCCTTGAACGCCGCGTGGGATTGCAGAAAGGCCGAATCATCCCGCGTGGACTGCTCATGGGTCTGCAAAAACTCAATCAACCACTCAATGGCATCGACCCACGTCTCGCGTACGATGAATGCCAGAAGTTTCGTTCACCGCTGGGGCGGGTCATTCAGGCGGCGATTCTGAAAGTGGGACGGCCTCATGCGGAACTCGAAAAGGCCGTCGAAGATGCGGTGAGTCGGGAAGCGGACGAGTTGGCTCAGAATATCCGTCCGATCAACGTCACGGCCAGTGTCGCCCCCTTGCTCGGTCTGCTGGGTACGGTGCAGGGCATGATCATGGCCTTTATGGTGATGAGTACAACGGCTGCCTCAGGTGCTGCGAAGGGACAGGAACTGGCACAGGGGATTTACACCGCATTGGTCACTACGTTTGCAGGTTTGTGCGTGGCGATTCCGGCGATCATTATTGCCAATTCCCTCGAAGGCCGGATTGAACGACTGCTGCGAGGCATGGAAGATGTGTTCAACGAAATTCTGCCGCTGTTCGAACGCTTCGAAGGCAAATGGCGGGTTACGATGAAAAGCGATGCTTCGGGAGTGGTTCTTAAGGGGACGAATTCCAAACCAGACATGGTTGCCCTTTCAAAGTTCGAAGATTCAGAACCGAAGAACCGAAAGCCGACGCGACCTGTAACAATTGCCGACGGGAAGGAACAGCCGCAGTTGCCGTAGGAATACATCTATGCGATTTCGATTCAAGAACCGTAACGCCAACAGACGCAGCATTGATATGACGCCGATGATCGACTGCGTATTTCAGTTGCTGCTCTTCTTCATGGTGGCCAGTCGGTTTGATGAAGAATCGAAAGTCTCGGGCGAAGGTGCGCTCGATGCACATCTGCCGGACGCGGTCGCAGCGATGCCGATGGTGATGCGACCGAAAGAAATGATTGTCAATGTCAATTCTCGAGGCGAGTTCTACGTCGGCGGTGAAATGCATTCGGAGGCTCAACTGGGCATGCGTCTGCAACGGGCGGAAATCAACAATCCAGGGAATCAACCGGTCGTGATCCGGGGCGATGAACGGTCGGACTGGAAGTACATCGCACGTGTGATGAGTCTTTGCAATCAGGCAAAGATTCGCGACTATCGTGTCGCCGTGTTGCCACCACATGAAATCACGGAGGGTGGTGCTCCATGAGAGATCTGGTCCGAATTGCGGATGACGACTTGAAGGAACTCACCCCTGGCCAGTGTTTGCGGATGGCAGGAGCCATCTGCATTGCCATTGCGTGCGGGATTGTGTCGCTTCAGGGGATGGTCATTTTCTTCACGGATGCGCAAGTTGTACAACTGCCAGGCATGAATCAACTGCCCGGACAGCTTGCGTGGGCGACAGCGTTAGTGGCCATGCTGGTCGCCGTCACGATTCTGGTGCGCGGGGTGATTAAACGCCGCCTGCAGTGGGCGATCGCGATCAGTCTGCTGATCCATTTTGTGGTTTGTCTGTCCGTTTCTGTTGTCGAGTTCGGCGGCCCACTTCCGATTTCTGCGGCGGCTGCCGAATTGGATGCAGCAACGTCGGAAGAGTTCACATTGCCGGATTATGCGGGCGAAGAAACGTCGGATTCTGATGCTGTATGGCGGCAGCAATCGGACGTGCCTGTGCCGGACAAAAACGTCGATGTTGAACGCACGGAAATGGAAATTGCCGAAGCGAACAAGCCACAGCCCGTCGATGCAACTCAAGCTCCAGCGGTCGAGAAACTCGAGCCTCTGGAGCGTCAGGAGCCGGTCAAACTCACCGCCGAGGCCGCAGCAGAAATGGATCGTCAGGCAACAACGAGCGAACTGCCGACGCCTCAGCCAGTCGATGCACCCGACGTGGCCACGGCAAACAGCGTGCAGCCGCTGCTGAACGTGCAGCTGAACAATGCGAAACAATCCAGCGAAGCTCCGATGAGCGAACGCGAGCTGACTGAAATCGCATCGGCCGTACAGCAGCTTGAATCAGCAGAGTTGCAGGCTCAGCGCGCCGCTGCGGTCAGCAGCCCGGAAGACGTGCAGTCCAGCATGGCATCGAAGTCGAACGCCGCGCTAGAAGCGGCGACGGTTGCCAGCGAAGTCGTGGATGTCGCCACGTCGGACGCTCAGCAAATGAACGTGACGGAACTGGAGATTGAAATTGCACGCCAGCAGCCAGAAGCGGCATCGGGAGCACTCGGTGGTCCATCGGCAACAGGTCTGGCCACCATGGGTCCGATAAGTCGCATAGGACGTATTGACTTCGCAACAAGTGATCCATCGGTAGCAGCCTCGGCAACCGGCGGTGCAGTCTCGATGGCACGCCGCAGTGCAGAAGCGAACGCCGACGCTGGAAACGCCAGTGCGGAAAGCGTGGAAATCTCATCCGCCACCAGGGTCAGCGAGCCCGCGCTGGCTGAGTCGTCTGCGGCCAAATCCAATCGACGCGGCTCTGCTGCATCGGTACCGGCAGAATCCGGGGCAAACGGGTCATCCACGGCTGCGAATCCCGGCCAATCGAATGGGCAGATTTCCGGAACCACAATCGCCAGATCAGCGAACAGCGGCAACCAACCAACGATCGGAAATACAAATGGACAACCGGGGATGACGGGGCGCGGCGAAGGACGGCGGGCCGATGCCGTCGGAACGACTGCCAATGAAGTCGGAGTTGCGGCAGCGGGTGGCAACGGGACGAAGAACGGCGATGCCATAGTCGCTGGGCCTGCCAGCACTTCGGTCGGACGGAGCACAAGCGGACTTCCTGCGCGATCGAACTCAACCGGAAACGTTAGCGGCCCTTCAGGTCCCGCATCGTCTTCCGGAATACAATCTGGACCAACGCGGTCAACTTCTGCGGCTGCAGGGGGACGCGGAACAGAACCCAGTGCCATGCTAAAGCCTGATGCCGGATTTGTCGGTGGCACGACTCCGGGACGTGCGATGTCGCGTGCTGCAGCTGCGATTGCCAGTCTGCCTGCGGGCGCTGCAGCAGCCGAGCAAAGCGGCACACTCGTGTTTGCGGGGCCTCAGGCGCCAGCGGCAGGCAGTGCGATCGCGCGCAACGGCCTCGCGGGGCCTCGCATCAATTCCGTTCCGCGCCGAACCGCAGGATTGCCACGCAGCAACGGTCCCGCCGCAGCCGCCGCAGCCGCAGGAGCACCGTCGGGTGCGAACGATGCGCAGCCCGCGCGCGTCGCCGTCGGCAGTCGGCGGGAAGGTATTGGAAACAGTGAGCCAACCCTCGCCTCACCTGATGTTGTCGCGAGTATGACCAGGAAGTCCGTCCCGGGACCTGGCGGATCTCCGGCAGCACGAATTGCTGAGAGCCTGTCCATGCGAACAGGCGATGCCCGGCGTGAAGCTGCCAGGACGCTGGGCGGTTCGCCGGAATCGGAAGAGGCCGTTGAACTAGGTCTCGTCTGGCTGGCACGGAATCAATATCCCGATGGGCACTGGAGTCTTGACGATTTCCCCGGTGACCCCACCGCCGATATTGGTCAGGGCAGTTTTCGCGCTGACAGTGCGGCAACCGGACTGGCTTTACTGGCATATCTCGGGGCGGGTTATACGCATCGGTCGGGCAAGTACCAGGACGTTGTGAATCGTGGCGTCACATGGTTGCTCAAACGCCAGAAACCAGACGGCGATCTCTTTGCGGACGAATCTGAGTTCGTATGGTTTTACAGTCACGGCATTGCATCCATTGCATTGTGCGAGGGGTACGGGCTGACGAAGGACGTGGCGTTGAAAGAGCCAGCGCAAAGGGCGTTAAACTTCATTGTTGACTCACAACATCCGGATTTCGGAGGCTGGCGATACCGTCCGAGATTTGAATCCGACACGTCTGTTTCCGGCTGGCAATTGATGGCTTTGAAGAGCGGCGAAATGTCCGGCCTGACCGTGCCGAAAGACGCCTACCTGCGCGTGGGTAAGTGGCTGGATTCAGTGCAGAGCAAATCGTCTTCCGGCCAGTTCAGCTACCATCCTTCTCGCGACGCCAGTCCAACCATGACCGCAGAAGGTCTGCTGATGCGCCAGTATCTGGGAGCCAAACGCAATGATGCTGAGTTGATCGCCGGTGCGAATTTCCTGAAAACCCGTCTGCCGGATTTTGGCCAGCGAGATTCGTACTACTGGTACTATGCCACTCAAGTCATGTTCCATATGCAGGGAGAGTACTGGAGTGCGTGGAACAACAGTTTGCGTGATTCGCTGCTCGAGACACAAAGCAAAGATGGCAGCAGCAGTGGCAGTTGGAATCCCGCCCGACCGACACCCGAAAAATGGTCTAAAGCGGGTGGGCGGCACTATGTGACGTGCCTGAATCTGTTGATGCTGGAAGTTTACTACCGGCATCTGCCGCTGTATCTGGAACTCGAAAAATGAGCGAGGAATCAGATATGTTCAGGTGCCGTGTTGTGGAATTCGAAGACTACCAGGACCGGCGTTTCCTGAGCCGAAGGTAGTATCCCAGTTGTGGCGACGTCATTCGGCGGCGCTGCCTTTTCGGTGGCTGCGGATCGAAACGAGGCCCCTTCGACCGCGTCGTTTTGTGCCACCAGAGTCTGTGAATCAGCGGCAAACGCTTTTGAGGAATTCGGCAGTGCCACGTACACCTTGCCAAAGTGAAGTTCAGAGAGAGTCGGAGTCTTCATCGATTCCTGGATGCGGCGAATGCAACTCTCGCCCGTTGAATCTGCGACCAATTGAGGATTCCAGTCGGCGGATTGCGGGTCAGTTTCAGCAATCACACTGTCAATGAACGCATTGTCACTGTCGCCGGTCGATGTGAACAGAACGGCAAATCGTGCATCGTGATTGTCGTTACTGACAACCGATTGGATGTCCATTCCGTTCTTTGCGGCAAGCGATTCCACTATGCGCAAGACTTCTTTCGGATCTTTTGAATTGACCGTTACGACGACAATTCGCCATTGGTCGTTTTCGATGAACGGTCGCATTTTCTCCGGCTGGGCAATCTGTGTCGCACGTGCGGAAAGATCAACCGAAAAATCAAGTTCCTGTGATCGCTGCCACAGCATCAACGCAGCGGCACATGCCGTGACGGAAACGGCGACGATCCATCGCATGATCCTGCCACGACGCGCATTTGGTGTTGAAGTGGCAGGTGCTGTGATAGATTCCTGATGGATCGCATCAAACACGGACGTCGCAAACGATGCGGCAACCGGTTTCACCGGCAGTGCTTTCATCTGACCGCGAAGGTCTGTCATGGAAGCGAAAAAGCCCTGCTGAGCGTCAGTTTGCTGCAACCCGGCAAGTTCTGCCGATTCCTCCTGTGTCAGGTCGCCGTCCAATTGCCGAGAAAACAGCAACAGAATCCTTGCGGTTTCGGCTGGTGGGCGGGATTCGGGTTCTTGAGCAGGGTTCATCGGTTTTTAGCGATCTGGCGGGAAAGCAGTGGTTTTGGCCGTATTTGCGCAGAATCATCATCAGCGCAATGCGGCCGGCGGGGATTTTGTCTTTGGACGACGGTGACGTGACCAAGGTTCCCGAATTCTGCAGGATTGCTGAAAAATCGGCAGATCGGCGGTACTGGCGCCCGTTTTACTGCAGTTTTCTCACATTGTGCCCCGTGTCTCCGACGCGGGGTAACCGTTCACGCCTCAGAACGAAACCTGCGCAAACAACCACAGATAAACACAAATTGACACGGATTGAAATCAACAGTCAATCTGTGTTCATCCGTGTCCATCTGTGGTTCAAACTTTGATTCTCGAAATTTCGTGAACGGGTACGACGCGGGTTGTCTTTGGCCAGCGTTGTTACCCGCCTTACACTGGTCTTCGCACGACACGGTGAAAGTGCAGCTCGACTTCCCGATCCACGACACGGCGAATGCCTTCGACAATGCAATTCGGCTCATGGTCCGATTCTCCCATGAGTTTAATGTCGGCCAGTGGGGTTCCAGGCAGCACGCTGAAGGCACTCTGAAATACAATCTGGTTCCCGGCGTCCAGTTCCGGGACGATAAAATGCACGGTCGCTCCAAAACACAGCATATGATGCTGAAATGCGTCTTCATATGGACGGAAACCAGGAAATGGGGGCAACAAGCCGTGATGCAGATTAATGATTCGTCCGCCTGCAAATTTCCAGCACAGTTCCGCTGGCAACACGCGCATGTACCTGGCCAGCACGACGTAATCAATCTGCTGTTCATCAATGACTTGTGTCAGTTTGGCATAGTCCGGATTACCGACACTGTCTCCGATATTTACGAATGGAACTTCAAACTGATCGGCGACGCTGCGGCAGGCATTGCGGTTGCCGATCATCACAGCGGCTTCAGCCTTCAGCCTCCGGTCGCCTATTGCACGCAGAATTGCCAATGGTGGTTCCGTGCGAAACGTTGTGCAGATGGCCAGACGTGGCGGACGATCGTATTCATCGCGTGACCAGACTCGAATCTGCAAGCCTCGCAATTGACCGATTTCCTGAAGGTGCTTTCGCAGAGTTGCGACCGGCGCGCTCGTGCCTGGCCAGTCAATCCGCATGAACATTGCGAAAAGTTGTTCCGAATCCCGGTCGTACATCTGAATCTCATGGATGTTTGCTCCGGCCCCGGTGACATAGTGAATGATTGGATCGGCCAGACCTTTGTGGTCCGGGCCGACGGCTGTGATTGTGACCTGCATGAGTCGTTGTTTCTTCGTGGTTTCGGATTTCTGCCGCGCGCGGTGAGGACGGCACATTCGTTTAACCGCGTGGGCATCGCCCCGCGCTTCGTATTTCGTATTTCGTATTTCGTATTTCGTATTTCGTATTTCGTATTTCGTATTTCAAATTTCAAATTTCAAATTTCAAATTTCAAATTTCAAATCTCAAATCTCAAATCTCAAATCTCAAATCTCAAATCTCAAATCTCAAATCTCAAATCTCAAATCTCAAATCTCAAATTGAACAATCGCGGCCCGCTGGGCACGCGGTTAAAC
>CAMAVB010000029.1 GCA_945861465.1 Candidatus Kuenenia stuttgartensis | reverse complement strand
TCTGCAATCGATCGCCCGCCACGATGTCAACACATGCGATTTCAGCGACATCGGCGTCAGTGACACGCTGCGCCTTCGATGGCAACAGGTCCGCGAGCTGATCAAGCGCTTCTATGGCTTTTTGTTTTCCCGTGGCTTCAAACCAGCGGCCCAGGGTGACCATGACGAGCACAGTCGCACCGACTTCAAAGTAGACCGCTTCGGCACTTCGCAGCACGTTGGCGACCGAGATTCCGTAAGCTGCTGTCACTCCGGTCGCAATTAACAGATCGGTCGAAAAAATCCTTTGACGCGCACTATTCATCGCGTTCTGCAGCATCGGCACGCCAAGCAGCAGGAGCACTGGCAGACTGAAAATCATGCTCAGCCAGCGAAAAACTTCGAAGAGTTGCGTCTGGAATGGATCACGCTGAACATCGTAAACATCCAGCGACCACATCGTCATCGTGAATGCCATGAGGTTCATCGAAAAGAAAATTGCGATTCCCAGTCGCACGGTCGTCCAGCGAACCGCGCCTTCCAGTCCTTTTTCTTCCGTGATTGCATGCGCCATCCGACAGCCGAAGCAGCAATACATGGCTTCTGACTCTGGGGTGCCAGGCTTTTGCTGAGCGGTACGCGGCTCCTGCTGAGCCGTGCGAGATTGCGACGTCACCGGCGCGGCAGGAGCCTCGCCCTCCCGACTTGAGCCTTTCCATCCTGGTGTGGAATCGCTGCGTCCTGCGTCTGCGAACGGAAGCCCGCACCAGGCGCAACACTGTGCATCGTGCGCCGCATTCGTGCTCACTGGTTCGCGAGCTTCAGCAAGGAGCGGCATCAGGCTCATGGAGGCAGAACCAGTTCAACCTGCATCGCCGGGAAAAAATACCGCATGATGTAGTAGACAGTGAAAATCCAGAATCCAAGCCAGATCACCCGGATGTACCATGGGATTTCGTTTCCGCGATAATAGTGAAACGCATGCTCCTGTTCCGGTGATGACTGGTCCGGGATCCCAGCGTGTTCAGCATCAGCCATGTGCATCCAGCTCCCGCTCGTTTTCGAGCATCAGATATTTTGGTCGTTCCAGATCGCGGAACATGCCGTTCAACGCTGCCCACAGCAGCAGAAAAAAGAACCCGGCGCTCGCGAGCAGGTAGTTGATCACCGGAGTAATTGCGAAACCGCCGTCTGCAGGATCCTTCGTCAGCGCGACCAGCTCACCAAACTTGACGATGAATCCCATCAAGCAGGGAATGAGAATCACGACTCCAAAGGCGATCGTCACCGTCCATGCGATTGATCGATCCTTGTGCGTTGATACGACGCCCGTGGATTCGCAAGTGGGATCTGCCATTGGATTCTCTTCAGTCTTCGTGTGGTTCACTTTAGTTCTCGAATCTCAGATTCTGAATTTCAAATCTCAAATCTCAAATCCAGCTCGATCACTCTGTTTCTTGAATTTCTTCTGGCTTCCGTACCGGCGACGGAACATAGGCTTCATAATACGGATAGCTTTCCTGCCATGATCCCAGCCACTGGATGTAAGTCATAATCGCCAGCCCTTTGGCGTTGGGTTTGTCGGGCGAGCCATCAAAGAACCACGGATACTCCGGCATCGGCGAAGCCTGCGAAAGGCTTTCCGGCTTGAAGAAGTGGACCGCGTGCCAGTCGTTTGAACGACGTCCGCCTTCCCGGCAGAGATCCGGACCAACACGGCGCGTCCCGAACAACACAGGCCGTTGCAGTTCATTCTGATATTCAACGGATCGCGATACGGGCCCCCAGCGTTCTTCTTCGTTGGACACTGGGCGCACAAACTGACTGTGACAATGCCAGCATCCTTCGCCAACATAGAGTTTGTGGCCTGTGCGAAGTGCATCGGCACATTTTTCATTCCACCAGGCGTCATCTTTTGCGTCACCACCTGGTGGCGTTCCGTACGTGGCGTTGAACGAATCGGGATAACGCCGTGCGAGATCTTCAAACTGATATCTCAGATTGGGATTGATCAGCTCCGCTACGGTCTTCTCGGGAATGTCTCGATACATCAGCCACGGAACAAGAGCGTTCGACACGAATGCCAGCGCAAAGAACCCGATGCCCGCGATATAGAGAATGCCCGATTTGCTTTCAAACATGATTTTGTCACCAGGGAAACAATGTCACAGGAATAACGATTCGACAGATTGGTCTGATCCGTCCCACTTTGGCCACCGACAAGGCCCGTGCTGTGCCTTAAGACCGGGGCAGAAATAACTGTCATCTTCCGAACGTGGGGCACGTTTTTAACGTGCCCGGCACGATGAAATCGTGCCCCACTTATTTCTGTCTCATTCCTTACGTCGGCAATAATCCACCGGACTTCACCGGTGCAGTCACGGGAGCAGCCCTGAACGTCAGCCAGATATTTGTCAGGAAAGCCAGCAGTCCGCCGAACATCGCCAACCCCGCGATGACGCGCAGTACCCAGAACGGAAACGAGAAGTCAACCGACGCATCCCAGGGTTCCAGCGCGGCCCAGGACCAGCCCTGGAAGAGGCCCAGCAGAATCAAGTCCGCCGCCATGACGAACAAGCCCAGCGTCGATAGCCAGTAGTGCCATTCGCACAAGGATCTGCTGGCCCAGTTGCGACCCAGCAAGCGCGGAAACAGGTAGGTCATCATGCCCATGATCCACATCGAAAACACGCCGAACATCACCATATGTGCATGTCCAACGACCCAGTCGGTGAAGTGAATGACCTTTTGAAACGTCAGCGTGACCTGAAACGCGCACTGCAGACAAGTGAGGAAGTAATAGATCATTCCGGTATAGAACCAGCGGATCGGCAGGTTCGTGCGAACAACGCCTGCGTTCCCCCAGATCGATCCGAAGAAGTTGATAATTACGGTTGTCACAACCAACTCCACGGCGATCGTAGATACAATGGCTCCATATTGCAGGAATAATGGAATCGGCGTGTACAGGAAATGGTGGATGCCCTGCAGCGGATAGAAGAAAGCCAGGCCCCAGAACCCAACAAGTGAAAGTCCGTGACTCCAGATGGGGCGTTTGAGCAGAATCGGGACAAAGTAATACATCAACCCCCAGCCGAGCGGCGTCACAAACAGTCCCACGAGATCGTGAATAAACAACCCGCCGACTGCTCCTGCACTGGTTCCTGAAACAAAGTACTCCGGGATAAAATTCCCCATCGCATAGGTCAGAAATGTCCAGACGAACGCAGCAAGGAAGTACCACAGACTGACGTACATCGGCCCTTTCATGCGGGCAATGGGCGTCATAAAGTTGATCGCGACCAGCAGTAGTCCCACCTGAGCGAGCGGATCTATCCAGACGGGCGTTTCACCCCATTCCAGTCCCTGAGCTTCTCCGAGCAGGATACCAATTGCCGTCGCGCCGACAACGACCTGCCACGCCGCAAAGATGAACCACGACAATTTTTTGTTGGCGACCGGTTGCAGAGTCAATCGAGGTATCGCCCAGTGCAGACAACCCAAAAACCCGTTTGCCAGAAAACCATAAGCCACCGCATTCGTATGGACCATTCGCCATCGACCGGGTGAAAACAGTTCGATCCCGGCAAACGGATTGTGGCGAATCATCTGCAATGCCACGAGAATGCCTGCCAGCATCGAAGTGGTCAGAAAAATCAAAGCCGTGATGAGATAGAACTTGACGATCTTCTCATCAACCAGTTCTTCGTGAGACTTTGTATCGCTCGTGATTGCAGTTGCGGTCATATGCTTGAACTTCAACGAAGATTGTTCTGTGGTGGCAAGAGTACGGTGTCAGCCGGACGGTCCGATCAGCGATTCACTGGATTTCCGTCGGTCTGCGATACGGCACATAGGCTCCGAACGGTGCCATGACGGCCATGGACCAGCCGAAAACAATATGCGTTGCCATGGCCACCCACCAGGGAAGGTATTCGTTGTTCGTGATCCAGTTGCCACCAAACATCGCGGGTTGAAGCCATGACAGAATCAAGTAGTAATTTACGAACCAGACAACAGCCCCGAGTGCAGTTCCCCAGATGAGTCTCACGCCCAGCGACCGGTTCTCAGCAAACCGCGAGATCACGCAGTGAAACAGACTGCCAAGGACCATGCCAGTACCGATATAGAGACAACAACCCAGCGCCAGAATGGTGCCATCGCTGATAACAAACGCCGAATCGGCATTTTGCGTTCCCAGCGGTAACGCCCGTGCGCCGAGCGGAAACGTAAGATAGACGCGAATAATTTCCAGCGAGTGTTTTCCCGCAACGGTCGATCCGATCACATTGAACAACAGGCTGACCATCGCGGCAAACCCGCCCAGCACAAAACCCACCGTCGCATAGTACACACTGTAGAATTTCACCGGGCTCCAGTCCGGCGGAACCCGACTGTCGGCAAGCGAGTCTTCCAGCGCCGCCACCTGCGCCTTCAAGGCCAGCAGCTCGCGTTGCATTTGTTCCGAAGTTGTTTGATCAGGCATATAGATGGCTCATGTGTTTTAGGTGCGCTAAGCAATTCGACAAATCCGTCCGATCCGACGGATCAGTCCGATCAGACTGATTCGTCGCATGCGTCGTGCCTATTCAGCAGTTGCTTCCACTGTTTCAACCGCTACCGCTGGTTCCGCATACGGCTTCATTAATCCAGCGGGTACGGCAGTGCCCTCGCGCCGACGATTTGAAACGCTCAGCACGTAGCCAACCAGGTTCCAGATGGTTTCTGGTTCGCTTTCGAGTGCACTCTTAAAGCCGGGCATCGGACTGCCGTTGATGCCATTCATAATGCGGCGATAAATATCGATCGGATCCTGACCGCCATGAAGCATTCCCGATGTCAGGTCAGCAGCTCGAGTGGAATATCCCCATGAATCCTTGCCGATGTTGTCTTTCGTATGCCCGCGACCATCTTCGCCATGACACTTGCTGCAGCCTTTCGTAAGAAAGGCTTCGCGGCCCAGCGCGACCCGTTCGGGCGTCAACTGCGGCTGTGGCGTCAATGGCTGCGTGAGTGATGCGGCCGCTTCTTTCCAATGATTACCAACGTCCTGAACATAATCAGGGATATCCTCGTCGATCAATTCCTCAGAGGCCTCCGCTTCGCTGGCGAGCTGGTACTCCAACTCACCGCGCTGAGCCAGTACCAACACGTAATCAACCACTGCTTCGATATCTTTTTTCGGTAACAAACGAAAAGACGGCATTGATGTCCCGATGATGCCTCGATCCAGCGTGGCAATCAGATCTTCACGTCTCGGCCTGCCGCCGTACGGTGTTGAGGTGAACTTAAAGATGCCACGACGATAGTCGCGAGGCCGGGGATACAGACTGTTGGCGACAGGTCCATTTCCGTCCCCGGAAACTCCGTGACACTGCACACAGCGCTTCATGTACACTTCCTGCCCATGCCTGAGTGTCAATTCTCTCGCGAATTTATCGCGTTCAGACTTGGATTCGGCATCTGTCAGCATTTTGGGAAGCAATACGGTTCCCGAATAAGCCTGCACCGCTGCGCTCACCTGCGTCGCCAACTCAGGCGGCAGCTTTTGCACTTGCTCACTGGCTTCCCATTGCACCGGTTCAGAACGCTGACAACCGCACGCGGCGAACAGAACAGCACCCAGACTCAGAGTGGTCGCCGATCGGATGGCAAATGACAAAAATGACATAGACAGATACCGTTACGAATTGACTCGGTTGCTGGATGCGATGACACCAAGCATCGTCTGTGCCAAACGATGGTGGAGAAGTTTTACGCATCCGATAATCCCAGAAACCGGATGAAACCAGACCCATGGCCACCCCGCTTTGGCATGGCAGAACGTGAAAACATGCGTGTTTTGTTCAGTTTAACGTGACTGAGTGTCGTTTTCTGTTGTATCTTCGACCCGACTTTGTGAGCATCGGAACAGCACATCGGAATTGGAATTCGCACACTGAAGCGCGACAATATGCACACAAGTTGTGCGGACAGTTTCTGCCGTTTGGCTGGCGAGTGACTTGCTCGACGTTCACGATTGTGCTGAGATCAGAGATTCCCGTGATTTTGATAGGTGGTTTCTCTGAGACCAGGATGCATGAACTGTTGCGATTTCGATGCGTTTCACCGTTACTCGAAAAGCCATTCACGCCGACGGCACTGGTGAACGCCATCAATGCCGCCATCAGTCGTTCGATCGATTCAATGCCGAGTTAATTGAACGCGAGTATTCGCTGGACAACAGTTGCGTTGCGAACACGATGGCAGCCGTTTCGACCCGCAGTATGCTCTGCGGCCATGAAATCAAACGAGCACCGGCGTTCAATGCTGCCTCAAGTTCGGCATCTGTGAATCCGCCTTCCGGGCCGATCAGCAAAAGTCGGGATGATTTCGGCATCACGGCATCAGACAACAGGGTGCGCAGAGATGTCGCTGGATGCGCAATCCAGAGTTCGCCTGGCAGTCGTGTGGCTTCAACGTCGTTCAGTACGGACGTCAGCGTCTGCAGTGGCGACAGTTCCATGAGCTCGTTGCGCCGGCATTGCTTGCACGCAGCGATCACGCAGCTGCGAAGTTTTTCTCTGCGGGATTCACGTGCGATGACTTCGGTGCGATCCGTCTGCAGCAGAATGAGTCGCGCAACCCCGATTTCTGTCAGCTTTTCGACCATCCATTTCAGACGGTCGGCCTTGGGTGGCGCTGCGATGACCGTGACGCGAACACGGTCGATCTGGGAAGTCTGTCGGCGTGTTGTCACCGAACAAAACACTTCACGCCGAGTGATCCGCGTCACGACGGCGTCTGCTTCCATTCCACATCCGTCAAACAACTGCAGGGGATCTCCCGGCTTTAACCGCAGGACATGCAGCAAATGGTGGGCTTCCGTGTCATCCACGACGACGTCATCTGTCAGCAACAATTCGCAATAGGCACGAGGCATCATATGGAAGGAGCAATGTGAGTCGTATGCAGCGACACCGCTTATGACTTTCTTTTCCGGCGGTCGTTTGAACGCTGACCACTGCGAACGACAATCCCAAGCCCCGCTGCAATGGCGGCAGTCGAATGCAGTTCCTTCCGGTCCTGCGTTTCGGACGTTCCTGTCCACCACTCGGCTGATTGCCATTCGGACATGACAGCATCGTGTTCTGAGACCACCGCTGGATCTGTCTCAACCGAATTCATTAATTTTGCGACATCGCCTGCGGGAACTGCGATGTCCGCGTGGTTGTCCGCGTTGACTGGTACATCCTCTTCCAATACCGATGCGTCAGCCACGATCAATGATGCCAGAATCCTGGTCTGAGCGGAATCCACAGAGCCCTGTGGAAGGACAGACGAAGCGATCACCAGATCGACTGATGTACTCCAGGCTGTGGTGACACCCATTGTGCTCACGGCTCGGACCCACACACGATACGTGCCAGCAGGCAGAGTCGTCGCAGAGGTAAATGTCGTGTTTGTGAGAGTCGTTTCGTAGATCACACGCTGGTTAGCGGCGTTGTTGACCCACAACTCGTAACGTTCCGTCCCCGTGATCGTCGTCCAGGTGACCTGCGGTCGCAGGTTGCCAGGGGTCCCCACGGTCGTCGCACTGGTAATTTTCGGAGGCAGCCCAATCGTGAATGCACCAGGGTTCGACCAGGCACCGAAGGAATTTCCACTCTGTGCTCGCACCCAGACGATGTATTCGCCGGATGGGATGTCGGTCGTTGCCGTCAGATTGGTTGTTCTGACAAACTGATTGCGCAAGACTACAACTTTTGTTTTTGCATCTGCGACATAAAGGTCATAGCTGGTAGCACCCGTGACAGCGGTCCACGCAAAGGTTGGAGTGGAGTCAAATGTTCCGCCGACGACAGGCTGAGTGATGACTGGCAGGGCCAGAACCGTATGCGTAGTCGGTAGACTCCACAGTCCTGCTTCACCGCTGGCATTCAAGCCACGAACCCAGATCTTATACGTTCCGGACGGTAGATTTTCAGTCGAAATATACGAAGTCGTCGTCAAAGCCGTCGCGCCGGCTCGGTTGATCACGCCATTCTGGCCGGTGGTCAGATTGTTGACCCAGAGTTCATACTTGACAGCATCGGGAACTGCGGACCAAACAATCGTTGGAAACTTGCTGCTGGCGATGACGGAGTTTGGTGTCGGAGACGTAATCGTGGCGGGAGTGTTGATGAAAAAGTCACGCCCAACGCTCCAGAATCCTGGCACTTCCAAATTGTCGATCGCACGCACCCAGACGCGGTAACGTCCGATCCCGAGGTTTTCCGGCGGTACAAACGAAGTTCCCGGCACATCGATATTACGGACAATTTGAGAGACCCCACTGCTGAGGTTGGATATCCAGACATCATATCGCAACGCGCCAGCGAGCGCATTCCAGGTGATCGTTGGTTTGGAACTTGGTGTCGTTGCGGTCGGGGCTGTGAGCACAGGTGGTTCGTGGTCTTCCACGGCGACACCAACTGTGCCGTCCACATAACCAACCGAGGTTGCGGTGACGGTGACGTGCTGCGTTCCATCGAGAGCAGGATCATTCACCGCATCAATAAAGAATGTGGCGGTTGCCTGGCCCGCCGGAATAGTGACTGAGGAGGGCACCTTGAGTTCCGATTGGTCGCTGCTGGCCAGTCCAACCACAAGTGCCTGTCCCAGATTCTCCGTGTTGCTGCGGCGAACCGTACCCATGGCGGCATTGACACCTGCGTTTTCAAGGAAGGAGGATTTATCGACCGTGATCGTCAGTGTCTCGTAGTCCGTGATCGTAATTCCCAGATCGCCTGCCGTGACCTGACTTCCGGTCGCTTGAATATTCGAATTGCGAGTGCCATCAAGCTTCGCGTTGTCATCGACGCTCACGGAAAACGTGACACTGTTCAGGCCAGCCGGAATCGTGACAGTCGGGCCAGCGGGGAACTGCAGCCCCGGACCAACCGTTACAGTCACGATCATCTCGGCTGACAGATCCGCCTGATCAAGGCGAGACACGGTCACCGTAAAGCTGCCTGAGTTTTCTGCCACCACCGGAGTGCCGGTCGTCAGCTTGAGACTTGGTTCTAAGTCCTCAACAACGACCGTTTGGGTCATATCCGCACCATACGCTGGTGCAGAAACGGTGATCACGACTGTCTGGTCACCATCAACAGTCACATCGTCGATTGCGTCGATGGGGAATGTCACCGATGTCTGGTTGGCTGGAATCGTGAAGGTCGCTGGAACGGTCAATTCCGATGTATCATTGCTGCTGATGGACACCGTGAAGGGTTGAGAAATGTCGGTATTGAACCGAGTCAGCGTACCGGTCAAAGCTCCCGCACCGGCCGCTTCAGAAACTCTGCCCGGGCTGACAGTGAATGTCAAAGTTTCCTGATCAAGGACTTCAACGTTGTCACTGCCCAGTTCAAATCCGGGAGCATTGGCCTGAGCCTCAATTCCGGCAATCTGTTTGCCATCCAGGATCGTATCGTCGAGCGCATTCAGCCAAACAAAAGTTTCCGCCTGATTGGCGGGAATCGTCACCGTTAGTTGCTCTAGGTCGATTTCCCCTGGATCTCCTGTCAGCGACAGGGTGATGAGCTGCGGGGCAAGGCCCCTCGTTTCAATGTCCAGCGACCACGAGAACAGTGTGCCGAAGTCCGATTCATTGTCGTCCGTGATTTCCAGTGTCCAGATTCCGGATGGATTTTCGCCGTTCATGGCCAGCAGGAGTCCTTCCGGACGGAATGTTCCCTTATAGGGATCAGCCCCCAGAAGAATGCTTCCCAGGGCTTGATCGTCAAACTTGGTATCCGTCATACGCGAACCGTTGCCGTTGAGGTCTGTGACCAGCTCAACACGAGTCCCAGTGGGACTAATCAGGAAAATATCAAGGTCGGCGAGCCAGCTGTGCTGAAGATTCAGAGTAACATTGACATCACTAATCCGGGAAGTCTGGTTGGGTACCTCGATCTGCGAGCTTGTCTTGTCGAAATCCAGAATCGTCTGAGAAATGTTATTGGAGACCACGTGCTTTGAAGTGAAGGGAAATGGGCCGTCAACATTCGTCCGGAATACCCGAACCTGAGTGGCTCCGACCCCGTCCGCTTCCGAGATCTGATCCGCGATTATATCAACACCCATGGTTTCAACGTCGATCACGTTAATTATGTCCGTGGTGTCCACGTAGCCGATGGCAGATGCCGTGATCGTAACCACTTGAGTCCCGTCCAGAATGTTGTCGTCGATGGCATCGAACAACACGGTCACGGATTGCTGGCCGATCGGGATAATGACCTGCACGGGGACAGTGATCTCGGTCAGATCACTACTTCTCAGCTGGACAATCGCATCTCCGGCAGGAAGGGTCTGATGTCGGCCCAGCGTAATAAACGCTGGTGAAGCACCCGCACTGTATGAAACTGGAGGGGCGGTGAGGGACGTATTCCCCTGGATCACGGTTCCGTCCCTGCTGGTCAGCAGAAGCTGACCAGTGATATTCAAATCGACATCAATCAGCTCAGCTACTCCAGTGACCAGTGAACTCCGCAAAGCTCCCGAGCTGTTGAAGTGGTACAGAGAACCATCCCGTCCGGCTCCCCAAATCGTTCCGTCCGATGCAACGGCCAGAGCATTCACAGGATTGGCAACGTTGAAGAATCCTTCAAGTGCCATTGTGGATGGATTGAATCTTCCAACCGTGGTGCCAGCGACATCCAGGGCATAAAGTTTATCGTCAAGGCCGGCAGCCACATCGCGAAATCGGTAGGATGTTGTGGTCAATCCGGGAATATCATCACCCCCGATAGCGAAGACGCCTTCCGGCAGCGACAATGTGACATCGACGAATCGCTGGAATACTCCCGAACGATTGAAGACCTTCAGTTGACCACCGATAAATTCTCCAACATAGATCTCCCCACCCGCGACGCCGACTCCATACTCGGTCGTTGAAAGGCCGGTATTCCAGGTCGCCGTAACGACACCCGTGACCGGGTTAATTTCATACATTTCATCGCCAAAGGTCGATGTGGCAATCAATCTGTCAGGTCCGGTAATACCTGCAAGGCCTCCCGAAATATTGATGTTGTTCAGGGTACCGACATTCAATGTGTCCACGACCCGCCGTTGACTTGGGTCATACACTGTAATTCGATTGTCAATGAAGCTGTCCAGAGCATAAAGACGGCCATTCAGCCAAGCCAGTCCATCCCACCCGGACGTTCCTCCAAGTTTATGAATATCTTTCACTGCTCCCGTTTCCGCATCCAGCTGGTAGACCTGGTCGTTGTTGATTCCGCCCGCCAGCACCCAAAGATTGGTGCCATCATACGCCAGCCCGTTATTGAAGCCGAAGTTGGCGGAGGGCGTGACTGGCATCGGCAGAGTGTTCAGGGTCGCACCCGTGGCTGGGTTCACTTCAAGAATGTAATCGCCGAACACATCCTTCACAAACAGCCGGGACCCGAGTGACTTCGTTCCAAAACGCGAGATCGCACCGGTCGTCAGGTCAAGACGGACAACGCCGAACGGATTTCCAGGCGTACTCTCCATGTCTGAGGCAAAGACGTATTGTCCCCACGAGGCAATTCCGCCCATTGCGGGATCGTTAACGTCTGTTGTCAAACCAGGAATCTGAAAATGCTGCCAGGTCGTGGCGATCGGATTAAAGATCGAAATGAATCCGTTTGAAGTGCCGTTATAAACCGCGATCGTCCCGTTTTGAAGCATCACAAGGTCATGGGCATTTTCGTTCGCTGGTCGAATTCCGGCTGGCCATGGAATACTGGTCGTATTCATAAGCAGACCGTTGTAATCGTATTCGAGCAGGTTGTCTCCGAGGACGATATAGGTGTTTGGAGGAATGGAGTCCGTATTGCTTCGCGTCACCGTCAGAGAGGCTGCACCCTGGCCCGCATTTTCGAGAACGGAATCTCGATCGATCTGGACGGAAAGTGTTTCGTGGTCAAGTACACTAACGGTCGCTGTTGCGGTCCTCAGACGACCCGCGATCGTCGCCGTGCCTCTGATCTGGACAATTTGCGTTCCGTCCAGCAACGTGTCGTCGATGATATTGATCGGGAAAGTGACCGATGCAGAACCCGCCGGGATTGTGACCGTCGCCGGAAGCTGGATTTCTGTGATGTCATTGCTGGTCAATGTGACCACCAGAGGAGCGGTAATCGGGGTTGTGGTGGGCCGTCTGATCACAGCCGTTGCCCCCCCCACACCCGCATTTTCAGATACCGGGTTGGGGTTTACAGTAAATTCAAACAAAAGGCCAGGTGGCAGGTCGAACGCTTCTATGACGTTATTTGAGGCGGCACTTCCACCGTCGAACGCACTCCAGCCCATTCCGCGTCGAGCGAATGCGGTCCAGATCGCAACTTCGTTGTCGCCACCTGTCAACGCAAGGTCCGCGTTGAGCATAGCGTCGCGAAAATCAAGATATGTGGGATTTGCGGGCTGTAACTTCAATGCTTCTACGAAAACCTGCATCAACTCCGTGTTGCCGGCTCCGCTCGAAAAGTCATAAATGTCCGGCTCATAGCCCTTACCCGTGATCGACGTTCCATTTCCGTTAATCATCAACCAATTCAGATCCCACATCGTGGCAGCCATAATCTCGCCATTCGGGTGTGGAAACGTAAACGCATTGAAATACCCGTACGTCTTTGGCGAAATCGTCATGTCAAAGCTGTATGGAAAATCCCTGATGCCGCCATTGGGATCATTGAGTGGGGTTCCGAGAACATAGTTCCCTGTGGAATAAGCCCCAAACTGCGTGTCAGACGCTTTCTGAACGAACATCAGTCCCAGGAAGTCGCTCCAACCTTCTCCCATTCCGCGGCTCTGTGCCAGCTGTAGCGCTCCCGCATTCGCAGGGCCGCCCGTCAGTCGGTTGGTCAGACCGTGACCAAATTCATGCGTGATGATGAAACTGTCCATGTCACTGTCGCGGGTCGGTGACGTAAACGTGAATTCATACATCTGCATCCGCCCGGGTGTACCATCCGGCGGCGTTTGAAAATTCGCGTTGTTGGTTCCTGATCCGTCCAGAGCGTCGGCTTCCACCTGGTCTGCGCCAGCACCCCCATTGCCGTAATTGTTATTCTGGAAATTGCCCGAGACTTCGTCAAAGCCGTAGTTGTACAGAACATCGTGTATGACGTTGTTCCAGTAGAACAGATTCACAACCGCCGCACTCTCGTTCGCCTGAGCGCTCTGCCCAGGGTTAAACGGGAAGTCAAACAACAGGCCTGCACCGCCGTCTGGTCGCGTACCACCTGTATTGTTCGCATCTTTATCTTCCTGAGCGTTGACGTTGTTGCCTCGAGTGTCTGTGAACTCCGCACCCGCCGCGCCGTTTGTATCGTGCCACCCAAACGGTGAAGCGTTACCCCCCCGTAATTGAGGATCGACAATCAAAGCGGTTGCACGTTCCAGAGGATTTTCAAATGGAATTTCAATGCCACGATACGAAGCCTGATTGACCCAGTCTTCGAGGTTCAGAACTTGCCCGGTGCTGGCACTCACCGCCGCGTCGTACCAGCTGCTGCTGTCCGTAGTCTGGATGTTCAACAACCATGCCAATTCGACGTTGCCGTCATTTCGTGGCACATAGCGCAGGGATGCCGGAATCTCTGCGGCCATGGAAATTCCTGCCGACGAAATCACTGTTTCTTGCGAAGGTGACAATGGCTTTGTGGAGAGAACCTGCGGTGTTCCTTCGTACGTCCAACCCAGCGAAGCGACCATGGCATCAAGAGCCTGAATTGCCGAAAGTTGCGGGTTCGGCGCCGGGGTGGTGGCTCCCACGGATGGCAGGATCGATGAACCGACGTTAATGACCTCGCCATTCTTTGCAATGTTGATATTGATATTCGAATTCACGACCGGAAGGCCGTTCACCATCTGTTGAAAATAGATGTGGGTCGTCTTCGAGCCGGAACTCTGATAGTTATTCGTCACTTTCAGCGAATCAATATCCTGCACGGTCAGGCCCAGCGCAGCTGAGTTCGTCTGAAGATAAGCTTTCGCGATATCAAGCGGAGCCCCGGCATTCGGCCCTGTCAGGAAGTCAGAATGCGCCTGCAGTGTGATCTGCGGAGCAACTGCCTGGAACTTCGTAAATTCGTTTCCCAATGAAGTGGATGACAGCAACTCGCGGGATTCGAGCCCTTCACTTGCCCACAAACCGGAACGCTGCCGATTGCGTCCGATCCTGGACTGACTCTGACGGATGACAATGGACTTCAATGATTCGATAAACGCATTCAAACCGGAACGGCGTCGTAACATGGGTAGCAGAACCTTGTTCAGAGAAGTCTAATCATTTCATCGCACGTTTCGAACAATCTCGATCAACACGCGATACATGGGGGCGGATAAAGATCAGGGATTACGATGAGTTTCTGGACGACTACGTATTCGGTCGGCGACGTAGTTGACGTGCCGAACGCAGATTCAAAAGTGTTGAGAATCGAGTCATTCCGCGCGACCGACGACGTCCAGAGCCGGATGCCGTTCAGCTGGCTCCCGCTGAATTCGCAACGTTGAGATTCTCACAGATACACACACGACTCAAAAGCAAATGACGCAAAAAAAAAGGACTTCTAACGCGATAGTGGCCAAAATACCACGTTTCCTGGGTAAAAACGATTGATTTTGGGAGTTGGAGCCCGCCAACTGAAAAGAAAATCTGAACCGATCACCGTTTCATCCGACAATCGATCACTTAGCAAACCCAAGGCGCAAAATTGCGGAGCAGAAAATAACTGCACACTCCAAGCCTTCGCATCGGAATCCAGCCACGCTTTGCAACAGAAAATACAACCATCCCGTAAAACCTTGCCGAAACTCCGGTCACTTGGTGAAACTAGGCAAACCTCAACGCCTCAATTATCGGGATTCATCAGCGATTCCGATGCGCTCCCACACCGGCAGTTTTCGCTGGTTGCGTGTGACAGTGGGCAACATGGGTTGGTCGTGCCTCCTGCAATCGCGCCTGTCGGCACGGTCCCAGCATTGCGTTTAAGTCTTCAATTCCCGACTTCCGATAGAACGAAATGTGAAGCTACGGGGATGAATCCTGCGCGCTGTCAGGCGGCGGTCGTTGTGACGTCCAGCTGGGAACTCAGGGATGACCATGCTGAAGTTTCTGAAATCTGTCCGACGTGGACTCGACCGATCTGCACTGCCCGCGTTTGCAGCCGGGGCGGCAGCGGCCGTGTTCCCTGTCTGTGCGATGGCGGAAGAACCACTTGTCACAAACGTCGGACGCTTTGAAATTCCATTCGAAATCGAAACAGACCCCGGCGAGCGGCCTGAAGGATTCGCGGTGCTGTTTGGTTCCCAGGATGGCGGCCGGAACTGGGAAAAACTGAATGCTGTTCCAGCGACGAGTGGCAGCTTTACGTTTTCGGCCCCTCGTGACGGCCGCTATTCGTTTGCCATCCGCACCACGGACGCTCAAGGAAATCTGCAGGATGCCATTCAAGGCAGCGCTCCCGAACTGGATGTCGTGGTCGATACCGTAGCACCGGATATTCGGCTGGAACTTCTGGATGCCGGCAATGGTCAGGTGCTCATTAAATGGATCACCCAGGACGCCACAATCGTTCCACAGACTCTCCTGATCGAATTTGCCGACGGGACAGACGGACGCTGGAAATCCGTGCCAATGACCGCTGCAACCAGTGGTCAGACGTCGGTCCAGGCTCTTGCCGGCTCAGTGGTTTCCGTGCGGTCCGCCGTACAGGATGCGGCTGGCAATCAGGGCGAATCCTCCGCGCAGCTGATACTGCGTGCGACTGCTCCGAAAGCGAATGTGGTTCCTGGAAATCAGTTTTTACCATCAGTCGGAGTGCCTCTTGGGCCGTCACCGTTCCGCAGCTTGAATCCGACCGCTGATAATTCAAACCTCGGTCCGACCAGTCTGACGATTCCATCCGCTCCGAACCCTCTGCCCGTTGTCGGCGGCGGCGAAGAAGCACTGTATCAGTCAGCCACCGACGCACAGGTGGTTAATCATCATATTTTCGACCTGGAATATCAGGTGGACGATGTGGGACCGTCGGGTGTGAGTGCCGTAGAACTCTACGTCACTGAAGATGGCGGACAACATTGGTTCACTTATGGCAATGATGACGATGTCCGCAGTCCGGTTCTGATCGATACGCGCGGTGAAGGCACGTTTGGGTTTGCCGTCCGGGTTCGTAATGGACTGGGTTTTGCCGACGATCCACCTCAACCAAAGCAGGCACCGGAAATCGTCGTGACAGTCGATGAGAGTCTGCCTGTAATCGAACTGGCTCAGCCAGATATTCGGACAACCGGCATTGGCTCGATTCAACTGTCCTGGAAAGTGCGTGAGCTCAATCCCGCCAGCACTGCTGTGCGTCTTGAATACGCTGCCGCGCCGAATGGCCCGTGGTCGCTCGTATTTGACTGGCAATTTGACCCGGGCGGGTATCAATGGGGCGTGCGCCCCGGAACGCCGACTCAGTTGTACTTTCGCCTGCTTGCCCGCGACGCCGCTGGCAACGTTGCCAGCGCTCAAACGATGCAACCCGTCGTCGTCGATCTCCGCCGACCCGTCGGTCGTCTGCTGAGAGTCCAGAACGTGTCTCAGCCCGCGATCGGCAATTAACATGCGACTGATGGCGTGAACGCCTTACAATCGCTATTCTGCGGTAAGCCCCAGCTTTCCAGGATTCGAATCTGCCGTTTCACCCGATGACCCAAGCCACCGATCCGCCAGACGATGAAGAATGCGAGCCTGATGGCTCGACGGTGGAAGTCATGCCGTCCGACGATGGCTTGCCTGATTCCTCGTCCGACATCGATCACGCAACGACTAAAAACCGAGTCACCACAAAACACGGCTCCACGCAGAAATCGGTAGCAGTCGTGACCGGCGCGGCCCGCCGTGTGGGGCGTGAGATTGCTCTGGCGATGGCCGAACGGGGGCTGGCGGTCGTCGTGCATCATGGAACTTCGACAGTCGAAGCCAATGTGCTGGTGCATCGGATTCGCAGCCAGGGAGGCTCGGCGGTCGCCGTCAGTGCCGATTTGCGAGACCCGCGTGCCGCCGCAGTGACTGTGTTTGAAGCTGCCGCTGAACTTGGCGAAGTCACGACTCTTATCAACAGTGCCGCCGTATTTCAAAACCGCGCACTGCCGTGGGTCGATCTGTACCACTGCAACGTACACTTATCCGTGAATCTGCTGGCGCCCATCTTTCTCGCGCAACATTTCATCCGACAGCTTGGTGAAGGCCAGCGCGGCCACATCATCAATATCCTTGACTGGCGCGCGCAACGTCCGGGGGCGGATCATCTTGTCTACACAGCAACCAAGGCCGCGCTGTCCAGTGTCACGAAATCACTGGCCCTGCAGCTCGCCCCGCTCATTCAGGTCAACGGCCTTGCTCCCGGAGCCATCCTTCCTCCGGAAGATCGAACGAACTGGCACGAACAGCGCGCCATCACATCCATTCCGCTCAAACGCACGGGCTCACCGAAAGCGCTCGTTGATGCGGTCAACTTCCTGCTGGACTCTGATTTCATCACCGGTGAAATTCTGAATGTCACCGGCGGCGAAGAACTTTAGTTAGACAGCGCCACTTTGAGAGTTCGATTCGCCACAAGATATTGTTCAGATAAACGTTGCGTCATTCCACCTTCCCTTCTCCCCCGAAATCGCGGGAGAAGGTGGCCGACAGGCCGGATGAGGGGCCTGTCCAGGATGTCAACTTGCGAAAAAAGCCCCCTCGAAAAAAGCCCCCTCACCCCAGCCCTCTCCCCCAATTTGTTTGCGACCACACTGCAAAGAAAAACCACGCAATCTTCGCAAACAAATCGGGGGAGAGGGGGCAAAGTGGCGCTGTCCAATTGAACAGGCTCAGTATTCAGGCAAATACTCGACTCGGAGAGTCAAGTTACGGAACGGCGGGTACTCGACTCGGAGAGTCAAGTTACCGAACGGCTAATGCCCGGCGACGGCTGTGATGCCTTCCAGAAATCCCTGTAACTGGCGACTGCGGACGGGGTGCTGGAGTTTTCTGACAGCCTTCGCTTCGATCTGGCGCACCCGTTCCCGTGTGACCTTAAAGATCCGACCCACTTCTTCCAGCGTGTAGGTGTAGCCGTCGCCAAGACCGTACCGCAACTTGATGATTTCGCGTTCACGGTACGTCAGGGTCTTCAGGACTGTGTCAATCTTGTCTTTGAGCATTTCTGAGGCAGCATTGCTCACCGGGCTGTCGGTGCTGCGATCTTCAAGGAAGTCGCCAAACGCGCTGTCATCACTTTCACCGATGGGCTTGTCCAGACTGATCGGTTGCCGTGAAATCCGCATCACACGGCGTGCTTCGTCCATCGGCACACCGGCGAGTTCAGCCATTTCTTCGACTGTCGGTTCGCGACCGTTGTCCTGCAACAGCGTGCGCGAGGCATTTCGGAGGCGCGTCATCGTTTCGATCATATGCACGGGAACTCGGATCGTGCGTGCCTGATCGGCGATGGCGCGCGTGATTGCCTGACGAATCCACCATGTGGCGTATGTCGAAAATTTGTATCCGCGACGGTACTCGTACTTATCGACGGCCCGCATCAGCCCGATGTTGCCTTCCTGAATCAGGTCCAGAAATGTCATGCCGCGATTCCGGTACTTCTTGGCGATGGAAACGACCAGTCGCAGATTTCCCCCCGACAGATCCCGCATCGCTTTATCGTATTCGGCATGACGCTGCTGGATGGTGAGCATCTGAGCGGCCATGGACTGTGGTGACTCCTTCGTCAATTCCATCAGATCGTCAAGTTCCTGATGCAGGCAGCGACATTCATCTTCCGCTGACGACAAATTGCGCAGGCTGTTGACCTGCTCATGCAGTTCTGTCATCCGATTCGAAATCTGCTCCAGGCGTTTCATGCATGGCTGCAATCGCTGGGTTCGCAAGCTCAACTCTTCCAGCAGTGTCACGCAACGACGGCGACGTTCGGTAAGACGTTGATGAATCTCAGTACGTTCCGCTTCAGAAAGACCGGTGGAACGCAGCTTCGCGTAGTCTTCAAGATCCCTTCTTCGGATGCTGTCGATTGTGGCAAGATTGAGCGGCATGCGACCGAGGATCTGTTCTTTTTCAAGGCTTTCTGTCATCGACACTTTGATCGTACGGTCAAACGGCAGCTCGCTGCGATGCACTTTGATGAGTGTTTCGTGACAGAAGTTCAAGGCAAATTCGCTGGTCAGCAACGCGCGGCGAAAACGGCGGCGGGAAACTTCGATCTGCTTGGCCAGGAAGATTTCTTCTTCGCGTGTCAACAGCGGAATTTCCCCCATCTGTGACAGATACATGCGAATCGGATCTTCCGCGCCTCGGAACGAATCTTCGCCGTCGATCCGGACTTCCGGACGGCGTTTCTTGCGGAGCGCAAGCGGTTCGCCGGTATCGTCCCTGATGGGGTCGGCGACGATCTGCATATTCAGTTCTTCGAGACAGCTTATTAAATTGTCCAACTGCTGCGGATCGGTGGCTTCGTCTGGTAAGAAAGCATTGACCTGAGAAAACAACAAATGCCCCTGCTTTAGTCCGGTTTCGATCAGTTGGCGAAGAGATTCATCAAGGCGGTACATGTTCAAGCTCCTGTGGTTTTTTGGTCGTCGACTGATGTGTGATGATGGAGAAAACTGTCACATCCAGTGACAACTGTCTTACTTCGTGGAAGAAGGATGACCCATTTGATTTTGACGGAAATCAGTAAGTCGGCGGAGCAAGTCTCTCTGATCGTCGTCGAGTTCGCTCACGGGCCTTGCCGATTGAGACAGTAGATGTTTCGACACGAGGTTCAGTCGTTTTTCTCGCCGCTCCAGAATTGGTCCGAGGACCCGTTCCAGATGGTTTGGCACCGAGGTGCCGTGTTGCTCATGACCATTCGGCTGATCGGTCACAAGCCTGAAGATCCCTCTCTTCTCAGCACCATCCACCACCGCATTGATCAGACTCAAAAGATCTGAATCTGAATCCGCTGCAATGATCAATCGGCTCAGTTCGGGAAGGTCTCCGTCTTCCTTCCACAGGTCGATGCACAACGCCAGCAGCCGCCGATGTCGCACATTCTCGAAATCATCCGCCCCAATATGGTGCTGGATCAGGTCGATGGTCTCCGGACAAGTCAAAATGATCTCCAGCATCTCGCGTTCCGCACGCTCAATTGCGTTCTCGGGACGAGGTGCAGACTCCGCCGACTGCCGGTCAGAATCACGACGAAACACGCTTTTCTTTTGGGTCTTGTTTCTTACTTCATTCAGTTGTTTGCGTGCCGTGCGCTCATCCACCTGAACTCGCCCGCACACATTGACAAGTATCATATCTTCGCGAACCGTTCCGGCCAGTCCTTGCGACTCCGCGAGGAATTCCAGCATGTGATTCAGAATCTGCTGACGCCCGGCCAGCGAATGTACGTCCGTGCGCCGCAGAACCGATTGCAGTTTGTATTCCCACGCCTCAGCGGCCGTTTCTGTGAGCTTGTAAAATTCCTGTGACGTGTGTGTTTCAAGGTAATCCGCAGGATCCTTGCCTGACGGCACATTCAGAATGCGAAGATCCAGATCCTGAGCAAGAAATCGAGAAATTGATCGTTCTGCCGCCTGTTGCCCTGCGTCATCACTGTCATAAACCAGAACAACTTTTTCTGCAAATCGCCGCAAAAAACGGACATGTTCCTCCGTCATCGCTGTCCCAAGAGTCGCCACCGCATTCATCACACCCGCCTGATGGCAGGCGATGCAGTCCATATATCCTTCTACGATGATCGCTGTTTTGCTCTTCCGAATTGCTTCACGAGCCCGATCGAAGGCAAACAACATTCGCCGTTTCTGAAAGATCGCACTTTCGACACTGTTCCAGTATTTCGCATCACTCTCGATGTTGCCTCCCGGCAACACTCGTCCTCCAAACGCAACCGGACGGCCACGTTCGTCAAAAATCGGAAACACCAGCCGACCAACTAAATTATCAAAGTATCCAGGTCCGTTGTTTCGTTCCTGAATCAACCCGGCAGATACAAGTTGAGCCGGAGTAAATTTCCCTCGCGCCTTTTCCAGGAACCAGTTCCAGTCCTCCGGATGATATCCCAGCTTGAAATTGTTCACTGTTTCATCAGATAATTTTCGTTTCAATACATACTGTCGGGCGTTTTCGGCGATTGGTGCAGTCCGCAACGTCTGATTCATCAGGTTGACGGCCCATTCGACCACCACCAACGAATCTGTTTTCCGACTTGCGTTCTCGACTGATCCCCCACTGCGTGTATGTTTAGGAATTTCCAGCCGCGCCCGCCGCGCAAGCGACTCAATCGCTTCCGGAAACGGAACACGCTCAATCTCCATCACCCAGCGAAAACAATCTCCGCCCGCATCACACACCCAGCATCGATAGGATTGTCGATCCGGATAAACGTGAAAAGACGGATTCTTATCGTCATGAAACGGGCATAGCCCAACAAAGTCCCGCCCACCGTGAATCGGTTTCAGTGCCACGATCTCTGAAACCAGATCCACGATATTCGTGCTGGACCGAACAAGCTCCTTAAAGTCATCTCCCAAACCCTGAACCACAATGAACTCCGATCAAGTGATCCGTCAAACCGTCGGATGCTGACTCATTCTTTCCCCATTGGAACAACAAGCGATCCGCGCAGCCAAAAGAGCTGTGTGTCGATGGAAGTTGCCAGAGGGAATATTGAAATTCAGTGGGAGCATCATCGCTCAACCGCTGAAGGACTTAACATTGTGACACCCGGAGTTGCTTCCTGAACTCCTCGTCCGGCGTCGCGCAATTCTAACCGCGATTCGCTTCCGGTCAAGCTGTTGCTTCCGACTGACGCGGCGAAATCCGATGTCGCAAAGTCTTGCGTGGCACAATGTTGCAGGCTTCTATTTGATGCTTTTTCCCCGCTTTCGGAAGACATCCGGAAGTCGGCTCAACAGGAACACCTGCCCGCATTTTTTGAATTCGGACGAAATCTGGCCTGGAACGCCTCATGTCGGGCGAAAACGTTGGGAAGAATTTGACGGGGTCAAATCGGCGATTCCTGAACCTTGGACATTCTTGTCCGAGACTTGGGTAAGCAACCCTCAACTTTCACAAATCTTCTGCGTCGGCTTCAATAATTGCAATTGCTGGCCGTCATAACGCACCACACAGTCCGGACAACCGACCGCTTGTTGCTCCAGAATCATTTCCATTGCCTGAACGGCGGCCACAACCTGACGATCAGCCGCAAGATCTGCATAATGCAGCGAGCGGACGAATTTCAGTCTCTCTTCACGTGCAGCCGCCGAACCGCCGTGTTCGACAAATGCGACTTCTCTCGCAAAGCGGTCGATGACTTCCACACCGTACCCGCGCTGACTCCTCTCACCCCACGGTTCGACAAATGTGCCGTTGTAGTGATTATTGATTGTGTTTTTCATGCGGATCGGCGTTAAATTCTCGACTGTGACCTCAACCCCGCGTTTGCGGGAATGTCCGTTCCAGACGCCATTGTCGAAACGGAACTGAACTTCCTGCTCGACATAGCCGGGAAAATTATCAGGAGCCACCCAGGACGTATGAATGTCAAATGCGGCCTCACGCCCGGAATCGTATTCGTAGATCAGCCGTAATTGCACACTGTCCCATGTGTTGCCGTCCGCCGCTCCTACAATGCCCCGCTGGCCTGTGCATGTGATCGTCTTCAATCGCCCGCCGAAGGTGAAATCGATGAGCTTAATATAGTGGACTGCGACGTACGTTCCTGGATTGCGACCAGAGATCCATTCAGAAAACTGAGCTCCCGAAATTTGTCGTGGTTCCAGTAACGAACAATAGCCATTGTTGACATGCTGCAGCACATTGTCATATACGAGCGTGCGTAGCTTCTTATGATCCGGGTCCAGCAGCTTGTGATACACAACGCGCGCCAGGACGCTGCGTTCTTCTGCCAATGCAACAAGTTCATCCAGTTCCTGCAGTGAAAGTACGGATGGTTTTTCTACCAGGAGATGCACGCCCGCCTGCAGGATCGCTTTGCTGGCTTCGAAATGGCGATTGTCAGGTGTCGCGACGCAGGCGAACGACAGATCCTGTTTGAGCAATTCCTGTACGGCCGTGTCACCGCGAAAGTTCTGAAACTCTATCCCCAGCGACTTTGCCTGCTTCTGATAACGATCCGCCCGCTGCCCGGTCTTCGATGCGACGGCCACGAGTGGCACATCGACATCTCCAAATGAACGATCGTACAATCCACGTTTCTTGACATTCTCGAAGAAAGGTCGATACGTTTCATCGAAAATCATCCCCATCCCGACCATGCCGGCTCGAACCTGAATCCGCGCGGAATCCGAAGCCATGTCTTGTCTGCCTTTTCTTTGTAACCGTTCTTTGTAACCGTTCACGACATTTCAAGAATGAAAGTTGAAACCACAGATGGACACGGATGAACACAGATTGACTATTGATTTCTATCTGTGTGAATTTGTGTTTATCTGTGGCTGCTTGCACCAGAATGATTGATGACCGAACCATGCGTTCCGAAATTGTAGGTCTTCATGTTGACAAGGGGAATCCACAGTGTTTCAATCCACTGTCCCGCTTTCCGGCTGTCTTAACTGCCGTTGAGGCAAAGTGAGTCTTTCCCCAAGGCATACGCCTGGCCAGTTTGTGACTTCGTAGGGTGGGACAAGCGGAGCGCCGGCCCACCATATCGAAAGAATGGTGGGCCGGCGCTTCGCTTGTCCCACCCTACAGACGGCGAGAGAAAATCCCGGGAAAAACCGGGGGTGACTTGAAGCCGGGGAATTGCCTACACTTCGGCAATTGTTGCCGCAGAAAGCAGGTGGGAGCCTCCTTTGAATGGAACGCGGCAAATACTTCGAAGATGTTTTTCTAGTGGACGGAGTATCAGGGATGCATATTACGACCTCTCGCCAGGCGCGGGCGCGGGCTGGTTTTCAATCGGCCATCATGTTTCTGGCAGCCACAGCTTGCGGATTCGGATCCGCCTTGACTGCAGAAGCACAAACCGCAAAACCGACGGCCGAACAATTGCTCAAGGGATACAAGCCGACACAGAAGGATGTCGAATACGACACCCCGGACGCAGCCGAAATGGCAAAATGCAGCCTCGCATTGGAAAAAGGCAGCTACGTCATCACAAACGGGGCTGGTCAGGTGCTGCGACGCTTTACTGATTCCAATGGAGACAGTGTTCCGGACATGTTCCGCTACTATCACATGGGTCTGGAAGTTTACCGCGAAGTCGATACGAATGGTGACGCAAAAACCAAAAAGAACGTCCGTCCGGATCAATACCGCTGGATGAACTGGGGTGGCACGCGATGGGGCCTGGACGAAGATGAAGACGGTCGTATTGACAGTTGGAAAATTCTGTCCGCTCAGGAAGCCGCGCGCATCGCGGTCGAAGCCATGACCAGCAGTGATCTTGCTCGACTGAACACAGTGCTGCTGAACGAGGCTGATATCCGATCACTGCGACTGCCGGCTGAGATGACAAAAAAGCTACAGGAGGCAGTCAGTGATGTTCCGAAAAAAGTTCAGACGTCGCTGACAGATTCGAAAGTACTCAATAAGAACAGCGTCTGGGTGCGGTTCGATGCACCTCTCCCAGGAATGGTTCCAGGCGAAGAGCTGGGTGCAGCCCGAGATATCATCGTGTACGAGAACGCGATGGCGACAATTCAGAATGGTGAAAAATACGAACTGATCTCGATTGGCGAAATGATTCAGATTGGTGATGTCTGGAAGTTGGCTCAGATTCCGACGCCTGTTGATACGACTGGTAAGGCTGTTGTTTCTGTCGGCGGTGTGATGATGCAGCCGTTTGATCCAATACCCCAATCTCCTGACGCGAATGGGATATCGGCTGACATGCAAAAGCTGCTCGCCGAACTGCAGAAAATTGATGAAGCCAGTCCGGAGCCTGATGCTCCTGCACAGGCGTTTGCAGACTACAATGTTGTACGCGCGAACCTGAGCGAAAAGCTGGTCGCTTCAGCAAAAGACGATGAATCGCGCCAGCAATGGATTCAGCAGTATACCGACAGTCTGTCAACGGCGACACAGTCCGGATTGTACCCCGAAGGATTGCCGCGACTGATCGCGCTTCAGGATGCGGTCAAAAGCAACGAGGCGCTGCTGGGCTACGTCCTGTATCGCCGCCTGATGGCCGAGTACGCAGTCCGTCTGAAAGAAGACGACAAAGCCAAAACTGAAGCCGATGGCCGCAAGTCTCGTGAGGTGACTCAGAAATGGTGGTTTGAACAACTCGAAGGATTCGCCCGCAAATGGCCAAAGTCAGAAGATGCTCCTGACGCTGTGGTGCAGCTCGCGATCAGTTACGAACTGATGGGACGTCTGGACGATGCGAAGGCCTGGTACGAGCAGCTTGCCAAAAACTATTCAAAGACGGAAGGCGGCGTGAAGGCTCAGGGAGCCCTGCGTCGTCTGACACTGACGGGCAATAAGCTGCAACTCGCCGGGAAGACTCTGTATCAGAAGGATCTTTCGTCCGCGCAGTATGACGGCAAAGTTCTGCTCGTCGTGTTCTGGGCTTCATACGCTCAGCCGTTTACCGCAGATCTGCCTGCTATTCAGGCTGCCTATACGAAATTCAACAAGGACGGTTTTGAAATCCTTGGCGTGAACATGGACAGCGATCTCAGCAATCTGCCCGCCTATCTGAAGCAGCAAGGAATCACGTGGCAGAGTCTGCGGGAAGCTCCAAAAGAAGACGGCATGCAACCGGGTGACTTTGGATATGGGATCGTTTCCGTTCCCACGATGTTTCTGGTCAACAAGCAGGGGATTGTGGAGGGCGGAATCACGACGGCCAATCTGGACTTCGCTGTCGATGCATTGCTGAAAGGTAAGAAACTACAAGCCATTCCGGCCCCGGAGACGGAATCACCCGACGACACCGAAAACACAACGGCGGAGAAAACCAAAGCCCTCAACTGAGTTCTCTCAGGCATTATCACCAGAAACCTGCTGCTTTGTCAGTCGTGCATTGATGTGTGCCACTGGCTCTGCCAGTGCTTCCTGCAAAATGGGGAGCACTGGCAGAGCCAGTGGCACACAACCCATCAATGAATGCGTGACAAAACACTACCGAAGCCCGGCATTTCAACCATGCCGGGCTTTTTCATGCCGCAGATCGAAGTTTGGTTCGTGCGGATTGATTATGCTGCGTATGTACAAGTGCTCTGTCAGTCGTGTATTGATGTGTGCCACTGGCTCTGCCAGTGCTTCCTGCAAATGGGGAGCACTGGCAAAGCCCGTGGCACGCAATCCATCAATGAATGCATGACAGAGAGCCAGGGTTTTTCCAAGCCCACTAGCCGCCTCCGCAGCATCAATTTGCACATGTATCCGGATTCCGCTCCCATGACCACACTTTTCATCTGTCCGATCCGACTGTCCCCGTCGTTCTTTATGCCGCTCCTGGCTGGGATTTCCGTATTGTCCGTCGCTTTTGTGACTGGTTGCACGCCCAGTGATCCGGTACCCAAAAACGCCGACGGCAAGACACCCATTGCGGTTGGGGAAAATTCCTCGGCAACAACAGAAGACGGAAGCAGCCTAACTGCAGATCAGGTTCGCGAAATCCTGAGTCTGCACAGCCGCGGAATCGGACATCTGGAAAACAAGGAATGGGTCGATGCAGAATTGATCCTCAGTCAGATTCCCGAACGTCTGTCAGGGAATATCGACGCTGCGAAGAATCTTGCAATTGCGCGTGTTCTGTCTTTGCTGGACAAGGAATCGCCATTTTCGCTTTCGAAAGATCCGCAGGCGTATGGCGAAATGGTCCAAAAGGCCGCTGTGGCTGTCGCTGCCTACAGCAAGCTGGCAGTGACAAACGATGAAAAAGCTATCGCCGCCGTGTTGGCCGGAAAACTCGCCGTGGTGGATGATTCGCCGACAAAGCCTCGCATGGAAGAGGGCCTGAAACATCTCCGCGAAGCGACGACATTGGCCCCTGAAAGAGCGGAATACTGGTTTGCACTGGCGCAGGCATTGAGCGGCCATCGCGACTATTCGGAATCGCCTGAACTCCTGCAGGTATTGAAAAAGACATTCGAACTGGCACCGGAGAACCTGTCTGTCCTGGCGAATCTGCTCGAAAAGCAAGCGCTGGGATTGAACGCGCGCAATGCAGAAACGAAGAAACTTGCGAGCGAACTTCCTGACACATTGCAAAAGGCGATCGTCCTGCTGGAACCATTGAATTCCGCAATCAAAGCGCAACGCAAAATTGACCTCATTGAAACGATTCAGAAGACGCTGGCCACTCCTAACGTCAAGCCCGGCGTGCAGATGGGGTCAGCCATGATGGTCAAGAACCTTTTGGTTCCGGAACTGGCCACGCTGATTGATTTGCGACGCATCGATCGGAATTTGCTGGAATATCTCACGATCGATCTCGCTTCGACAATGTCGCTGTCACCAGACGCGCGCGGGAGCCTGTTTACAAAAGCGGAGCCGACCGTGTTGCAGCCGTTTTCGGTCGGCACGGGACTGCCGAACGTGACCGGTGCCACGCAGGTGCAGGCCCTCGATATGAATCTCGATGGATACGACGATCTGGTGCTGGTGCTGGACGGTCGTATTCGAGTCTACTCGCGCGCCACGCCGGATTTGGCGGATTGGTCAGTCGTGATGGAGACGCCAGCGGATGCAGTTCCGTTCACTCATTTTCTGCTCGCCGATCTTGATCGCGATTTTGATCGTGCTTTGACGGATATCAAATCGCCTTCCTTGCTGCGTGATCGTGACGGAGATCGCAAAATCGTCAAGGATGTCGCCGGTCAGCCGCGTTGGTACGATACAGATGCCGATCTTGTTACCTGGAGCAATTCCGGAGTCGCTCTGTTTCGCAATCAACTGAACGAGGACGGCACCCGAAGTCTGATTCCGATGCCGGTGTCAGTCACAGTGTCGGGAATTAACGACGTCGTTGCGGCCGATCTGGAGGCCGATGGGGATCTGGATCTGATCTTTGCGACGTCGAAGGGGCTTGAACTCTGGAAGAACCTGAATGACGGCGAAGCGTTTGAAACAATCACCAGCGGAGTTAGCCTGCCACAATACGAGATCGTGTCGCTGGCAATTGCCGATTTCAATCGCGACCTTGCCATGGACATCGTCGGTGTATCGGGTGACGGAAAAGCCGGCTGGTTGCAGAACATACTTCATGGACGATTTCGTTGGCAGTCCGGTCTGCCGATTCCTGCCGACGCGATCGATTTCGCGATCGACGAATGTAACAACGACGGCAACTGGGACGTGATCGCCTCCGGACCCTGGGGCGTTTCCATCGTGCTTCCAAAACGCATGACCGGTTTTTCAGATGCCGATGTCGTGGTACTCAGCAAAACTGCGGCAAACACCATTCATCGCGCCGACCTTGACAACGACGGTCGATCAGAATTCATCGCCGTTGGTGCCGCAGGCCTGACGCTGCTGCGCGGCACGGGTGATGGCAGGACAGAAGATCTGACTTCGTTGTTGCCGCCCGGCACGACAGCCACAAGCGTGGCCATGACTGATCTGGATGATGACGGTGACTTAGATCTTGTCCTCACGCTTCCGGATGGCAAGCTTCAGTGGCTGCAAAACAATGGCGGTGAGAAAAACCAATGGATCGAAGTTGTGGCACGGCCGGTCGGCAAGGACGAACAGTTCCCGTCGCAGCGCGTGAACATGCACGCGATCGGATCGGTGATCGAAGTGCGAGCCGGTGCTTCATGGCAGGCGCATATTGTCGATTCGCCGCGTTTGCATCTGGGCCTGGGCAGTGCCACAGCCGCTGACACCATTCGCGTGATCTGGACAGACGGAGTGCCTCAGAATATCACCGACACCAAACTGCTGCGGGCACGCCTTGGTATTCTGGCACCTCAGATTTTGAAAGGATCGTGTCCCTATATCTACACGTGGAACGGCGAACGTTTCGAATTCTTCAGCGACTGCCTGTGGGCCGCTCCGCTCGGACTTGTGCAGGCCACGGGCGACATGGCCCCCACGCGAGAATGGGAATACCTGCTGATTTCCGGTGATCGCCTGAAGCCCCGTGACGAAAATTACGTGCTGCAGTTGACGGAAGAGTTGTGGGAAGCTGCATACTTCGATGAAGTGAAACTCGTAGCGGTCGATCATCCGGCGGATGTTTCGATCTTCACCAACGAAAAAGTCGGCTCACCGGAAATGGCCGCTCACCGGATTCACACCGTCAAGAATCCACGCCTGCCATTGTCAGCGCGTGACGGTCTGGGACGTGATCTGTTGCCGGGACTGACAGCGATGGATGGCGACTATGTGCAGCCGTTTGCCGGACGTATCATGCAGGGCGCCGTCGATGAATGGACGATGGAATTTGATCTCGGAAAATTGAGCGACGATGCCGGATCGAAGCCAACCAATGTGCGTTTGTTTCTGATCGGCTGGGTGTTTCCGACGGACACGTCGCTGAACCAGGCGATCCTGCAGAATCCGACGATCGATCCACCGGCGCCGCCGTCGCTGGAGGTCATCAATTCCGACGGAAACTGGCAAACCGTGAGACCGTTTATCGGATTCCCGAGCGGCAAGACCAAGGCGATGGTGATTGATGTGTCCGACGCATTTCTGACCGACGATTATCGCATTCGCATTCGTTCGGGCATGGAACTCTACTGGGATCAGGCATTTTTCACGGTCAATGAATCCGATGCCGAAACTGTGTCGCAGGCGTGTGATCTTCAATCCGCAGATCTGCACTTTCGCGGCTTCTCAAGTCGCATCTATGCCGACAATGCGTTGTTTCGAAATGGACATGCTCCGGAAGGATATGATTACGATTCCGTCACATCTGAACCGCGCTGGAATGAGATGATGGGACGCTTCACACGCTACGGCATCGCAACCACGTTGCTCGAATCGCAGGATGATCGCATGGTCGTGATGGGGCCGGGTGATGAACTGACGGTGTCGTTTGCGGTCCCTGCTGAGCAAACTCCTGCGGGCTGGAAACGCGACTTTGTGCTGTACAACGTGGGCTGGGATAAGGATGCGGATTTGAATACAGTGTACGGTCAGTCGTCCGAACCGTATCCGTTCAAAGCCATGTCACGGTATCCGATTGCCCCGGACGAAAGTCAACCTTCGTCGCCTGAATATCAACAGTACATGCGCGAGTTTCAGACGCGCGAATACATTCCATTCAGGTTTCGGGATGCCGTACGGAAAGCTGATATTCGATGAGAAGAATGACGCTAGCCGCCGGTGTCTTGTTTTGCGTCCGGAGCAGTCACCGGCGGCTAGTGCTCTGTCACGCATTCGTTGATGAGTTGTGTGCCACTGGCTTTGCCAGTGCTCCCCCAACTGCAGGAAGCACTGGCAGAGCCAGTGGCACACATCAAAACACGACTGACAATGCACTGGTGCCGTGCCGCTCGAGGAGTCCATTGACGTACATCTCCATTGCCGCACTGCTCATCCTGTCGTCCGTCTCAGCTGCACAGGAACCGCCGTTGATCCTGCCATTCACGACGACGGACCAGATCGTGATGCGTGACGGCAATTCGCGGCGAACAAAAATCATTCCCGGCGTCATTGAAGATCTGGCTGGCCATTCAGTAGTTTTTCGCCGCGGGGGCAATGCGGTCGAAGTCTTTAAGCTGCGGGAGATCGAATCCATTCAGTTCGGCAAATCCGGATCCTTTGACGAAGGGCTCCGGCAAATCCGGGAGCACGAATGGTTGCGCGCGATCGCCTCGCTGAAAATCGCGGAAACGACGGAACCTCGTGCATGGGTCGTGCGTGAAATCCAGGCCTCGCTCGCAGAAGCGCTGCGAGCCGCCGGCAAGTTTGATGAATGTACGCAAGTCGTCGAAAGGATTTACGAAATTGATCCCACGACACGGCATCTCAACATGTTGCCCCTCGTCTGGGACGAACGCCTGCCGCCGGAACATCGTGTCAGCGTCAAGCCGGAGGATCTTAAATCGCCGTCATTGCTCAGACAACTCGTTGCCGCATCGGCACTCCTCCAGGACCCAGCCCACGAAAGCGCCGCATCCGCGGTCCTGCAAGCATTAAAAACTGGCCCGCGGGCTGGACTCCAGCAACTGGCAGAGGCTCAGCTCTGGCGACTTCGACTGCTGCATCCGGAAACCATCCGCGCATCCGAAACGGCCCTCTGGATGCAGCGTGTGCGTGACTTCGACAGACGGCAACGTTCCGGCCCCGACTTCGTCATCGGTCGCGCTCTTCTGGCCGTGCATGACTACGACAACGCCAGCCCCAGCCTGCTCTGGATGCCCCTCGTCGCGCCGCTCGACCCGCCCACCACCGCCGCCTGCACGAAAGAAGCCATCACCGCCCTCAAACAATCCGGCCGAGTCGCAGAAGCCGAGCAACTGCAGCGAAGCCTGGATAGCGTCCAGCCAATCAAATGATTTTACGGCAATCGAATCCGAGTTCTGCGCAGAACTGTTTTCCACCGACGCTTCCCATCTTGTGGACGTGCCGAGCTGTGTGCAGTTCGGCTTCATTAACTAATTCCCTGGATTCTATGCCGCGCACTTAATTTGTCGTTGAACCGATTCTCCAAAGGTTATTGCCTGCTTCCGTGACGCATCGTCGGTGGAATCATGGTCGAAAAAGAAAATCATGCGTCCGTCTGCATCTGACGTGAAACGAGGACATCTATTTCTCCGCGATGATCCTCATAGTAGGCGAGACATTCGTAAACCTGGGCACGAGTGAGTGTGGGAAAACAGTTTGCAACCACAGTTTCAACGGACTCACCCGTTTGCAGGAGCGCGATCACGTCATGCACGCCGATCCGAGTCCCTGCGACTATGGCGTGGCCGCTGCGAACACCTGGGACGTTGGTGATGCACCGATAACCGGATGATGGTATTTTGGATGATGTGTTCATGACTATCAGGATACGAACCGGCGCTTTTCGTGGCTAGTGCGTGGTCAGGACCAGGAATCTGGGTTGAATCCGTAGGCCGGACCAAGCGCAGCGCAGTTCCGGCAGGCGTCTGGCAATTGTCCGATCCACGGCGCCGCGTGGCTGTCCTTTCGACCTCGACTGGTCGCTGGTCGCGGCAAGCCGCGAAGTCCTGCTCGGCAAGCAGGACCTACCGAAATCGGCGACTGCACCCGAATGCGCCGTCAACTTCAACTTCAACATCACATGACAGCACACACACGACTGAGTAAACTGCCAACAATTCTGCAGTGTGGCGATACTTGATTCCGCAACAGTGCCAGAATCCGCGAAATTCATTAGATCGGCAAAGGGAGCTCTGCATGGCTTCGGACAATCGATTGATCTCCGAGCAATTCCCACGCTCTTCGAAATACCATCCCGATTGGATCCTCGCCAGTGTCAGCGGCGGGGCCAACCCGCTGTGGTTGACGGAGTGGCTTGCCGAATCAATGGACTTGCAGCCCGGGATGCGGGTCCTGGATCTCGGGTGCGGGCGGGCGATGTCGTCGATCTTCCTGCACCGCGAATTTGGCGTGCAGGTCTGGGCAACCGACCTGTGGTTCAGCGCCTCAGAGAATCTTCAGCGCATCCGGGATGCCGGCGTCGCGGATGGCGTGTTTCCGATCCATGCAGACGCCCGGTCGTTGCCGTTCGCAGAGGAGTTCTTCGACGCGATCATCAGCATCGATTCCTTTATCTACTATGGGACGGACGACCTTTACCTGAATTACCTCGCCCGTTTCGTGAAGCCCGGCGGCCTGATGGGGATTGCAGGAGCCGGGTTCGCGCGGGAAATCGATGATCCGGTCCCCGAGCATCTGCGCAAATGGTGGACCCCCGAGTGCTGTTGCCTGCATTCGGCGGCGTGGTGGCGGAGGCATTGGGAACGAACCGGCATCCTGCAGATTGAACAGGCCGACATGATGCCCGACGGCTGGCAACGGTGGCTGGACTGGCACCGGATGGTCGCCCCGGACAATGCAACGGAAATCCAGGCATTGGAGGTGGATCGTGGAAACTACTTCGGCTACGTTCGCGTGGTGGGTCGTCGTCGAAGCGATGTCAACCTTGAAGATCTCATTGTGTCCCTACCCGCGCAGTACACAAAACAGCAGTTGATGCGGGATGATGAGTCGTAATTCTGAGGGGTGATACAAACGTGCTGACTCTACAGAATTTTGTAAGCGGTTAAGAAATCGGAGTTTACAGGGTGAGTTCAGGCCCGTTGGGCCTGAAGACCGGTTTTTGAAGACTATTCAAGACCAGCGATGGTTTGGAAATTCACCACGCATAGAATTCGACAGGGTCAGCAAACGCGAAAAAGCATCGCTGGCAAATTGAATGTGATCGTCGTGCATGCTTGCCGTTTGCGCGCGGTCACGTCCTTCGAACTCTACCAGTCCAGTACCTCAATCAGGTTGCTGAAGTCATCTGTCCACAGCACGTGACGTTCGTCCGGCAACGGAGCACGAGCGGCAATTTCTGCGTAGCGGCGGCGGTTGAGTAATTCCGGATCGCGGGCGAGCAGCACCCAGCGGCTCCCCGGATCGATGAGACTTTGAGTGTCGGTGTCGGGATCCATGACGGGCACCGTTTCCAATGTGATCGCATGCAGATTGCTCGCCACGGCGAGCGCATCGGTGACGCGACGAAGATCGAAGTGCAGATTGGAAATATGGATGGCAATCAGTCCGTGCGGACGCAGATGTCGAAGGTACGACTGCATGGCTTCCTGGGTGAGCAAATGCGTCGGAATCGCATCGCCGGAAAATGCGTCAAGCACCAGGAGATCGAATTCCTGCGGCGATTCATTTTCCAGCACCAGTCGCGCGTCGCCGTGGACGATTTCGACCGTTGACGGGCAGTTTTTCAGAAACGTGAAGTGCCGCCGCGCCAAACGTGTTACGTTTTCGTTGATCTCGTAGAATCGCAACGTATCGCCCGCTTTGCCGTACGCCGCGAGCGTGCCGACACCGAGTCCCACCAGTCCGATTCTGAGCGGAATCCTGCGGTCTCGAAGCTCTTCAATGGACCGTCCGACGCCCGTATTGAAACCGTAGTACATCGTCGGCAGGCTGGGGATGCCCTTCAGCTGGATCCCGTGCATGATCCGACCGTGACGCAACACCACCGCGTCTTCGATGTCATCCGTTTCCACTTCCAGCACGCCGTAAAAGTTGCGGACCATGGCGATCGATTCGGTGTAGTTCATGATCGCCGCCGCGAACACCGTGCCCACGCCCACAAACAGAGCAATCGCCAGTCCGGTCCACAGCAGTGGAGGCGGCTGATCTTCCGACGTCCAGCCGCGATGATCGGCGTACACAATCACGACGATGACGCACGCCGCCAGGAGTCCCAGATAGAGTTCCCAGAATGCCGGAAAAATCATCGGTGCCAGCAGTCCCACAAAAAGTCCGCCTCCCGCGCCACCTGCAGATAAGGTGAGATAAAATGCTGTGAGTGATGCGGGATCTGGCCGCATTCTGGCGAGTTCACCGTGGCACAACATGCAGATGCTGAACAACGTTCCGAAGTAGATCACCAGTTGCAATGGCAGGAACGTGCGAAACCCGAAACTCTGCAACCAACAGACTGCAAGCACCAGCACGGCCGTTCCAAACGCATACCAGTTGCGTCGATACCATCGGTCACTTTCGAAACACAGGATAAAGGACAACAGGTACAGCGAAAGCGGAATCACCCATAGAAATGGAATCACAGCGACGTCCTGACAGACCTCGTTCGTTTCTGCGAGCAGCATCGTCGAAGCGACCATCGCCAGGGAAAACCAGACCGCGTACGTTCCGATGGACACAGGCCGGGAGTTCCGGGAGTGCCTTTCTGTGTATTTTGTTGCTTCGGAATGCTGATCGATGCTCTTCGGCATCCGCCACAGTCGCACGACGCACGCCCCGCACAGCGCCACAAACACGCAGAACCCGACCGACCAGCTGTTTGCCTGAATCGAAATCCGCATCAGCGGTTCAAACAGTACCGGATATGACAGCAACGCCACGAGCGATCCTGCGTTCGACAGGGCGTACAACCGATACGGCGAAGACGCAGGTTCAATCAGGCTGAACCATCGCAACAGCAAAGGTCCCGTTGTGGACAGGACAAAATACGGCAATCCGACTGTCGAAAGCAACAACACCACGATCCGAAAAGCGGGCGATTCCGCCCCGACGGGTTTCCATAAGATCGATGGCAGAATGTTCAGGAACGCCAGAGACAGGAACAGCAACGTGACATGCAGAACGGCCTGCCAGCGAATCGGCAGCTTTGCACTGAGCAGGTGCGAATACATGTAACCGCCGCAAAGCAGCGTCTGAAAAAACAACATGCAGGTTGTCCAGACGCCCGGTGTCCCGCCGAACCACGGCAGGATGGCCTTGCTGATCAGCGGCTGAATCTGAAACAAAAGGAACGCGCTGACGAAAACTGTGGTAGCAAACAGGACCGCAGTTCCTCGCGCCGATCGACGAAATTGCGTCATGTGGAATCGTAGACGGTGCCAGGCACTGTAGACGGTGTGTTGCAAAAATCTTCTCACGAAAACAAAACTCTTAACGGTTGCGAAACCGTAGACAGTGTGTGATCACAACCTATTCCGCGATGCAGAACAAATGTTGTTCGCCGCGAATGAAGAGTTGATTATCGACAGGTGCCGGTGTGGCATCGACGGTCTCGCCGACGCTGTTGGTCGCTTCGATCTGCAGCTCGCTGGCGTCTTTGATCACCACCGTCGTGCCGTTACGTGAGGTCAGGTAAACGTGGCCACCGGCCGCAACAGGAGATGCGTAAATCGTGTCCAACTCCGGAATGCGGCTGGCCATGTAGAACGGCTTTCCGCTCGCAGCATCGACGCATGACAGGTGTCCCGTCTTTGCTTTGTAAAAGTAGATTCGACCGGAAGAAAGCAAAGGTGAACCAATGTCTGGCGTGTCTTTATCGATTGTCCAGACGACGCTTTCTGTGCCTTGAATGTCGCCCTTGCCATCCATCCGAAATGCGCCGAGGAATGATCCCCTGTGACCGCTTCCCACAAATACAAGACCTTTGTCAGCGACCGGTGACGCACAGGGACGTTCTGTCTGACCTGCACAACGCCACAGTTCTTTTCCGGTCTCAAGGTCATAACTTCGAGCACATGTCTGGCCATTCATGATGACCTGTTTGCGTCCTGCATGCTCAACAACCAGCGGTGTCGCCCAGCAGGTCGGCTCATCGCGGTCGGTTTTCCAGATCGTCTTCCCTGTGAGCTTATCGAGGGCATACAAGGCCGAGGGTCCTTGATGATCCCAGGGCACCAGAATCATGTTACCTTCAAGCGTGGGCGAGCTTCCTTCACCGAAGCTGTTGCGTGTTTCCATTTTCGGAAAGTCATCGCGCTGCCACACAAGATCGCCATTCATGGCATAGCAGTACAGACCGCGCGATCCAAAGTGCGCGTAGACATGATGGCCATCGGTGCAGGGCGAGGCGGATGCGAATCCATTGGTTTGATGCGTCTCCTCATGCGGCTTCGCCACGACGGCTGTTTTCTGCCAAACCAATTTGCCGTCCTTTCTGTCAAAGCACAACAGCTGGAATTCCAGCGTCGTCAGGCTGCGTGCATTTCCGCCGTCTTTTGAAACAGCTGTCGTCACGAAGACCTGATCTCCCCAAATCACCGGGGATGACGAACCAATGCCTGGGACTGCAACCTTCCATTTGACGTTTTTTGTGCTGCTCCATTCGGTAGGCGGAGTCGCCGTCGGCGCCACACCGTTTCCTGTGGGGCCACGCCAGTGCCCCCAGTTGTCGGCCAACGCCGCTGGACCCATCAGTACAATCAACAGAGCGACGCACGTTTCAATTTTTCGCATTGGAATTCCCGAACGAATATCAAGAGTCAGATCAAATTAATCGGCAGGACACATGTTATGGCAGCGGATTGACCAATCGTAAAGAGTGATCGCAAAATTGGTAATCAACGAAACTCTCATTTCAGAAATGCAGCTTTCAATTCCTCAATCGCCGCATCCGGCATCGGAGCGACGTCACCGATCACGCGGGAATTGATCACGGCTTCAGCGGTCGATTCCAGAACTTCCAGCCGATCGAAGGCATCCAGCACCGTCGAACCGGTCACCAACACTCCGTC
Organism: Candidatus Kuenenia stuttgartensis; assembly: GCA_945861465.1. Classification (GTDB taxonomy): domain Bacteria; phylum Planctomycetota; class Planctomycetia; order Planctomycetales; family Planctomycetaceae; genus SXXK01. The sequence continues at coordinate 8,906 of CAMAVB010000029.1, read as the reverse complement.
GTTTTCGAGGATTGCCGCAGGGCTGCTCATCGACACAAAATCGGCGATTCCCTCGCCCGCTTTATACTGCACACCGTACGGAACACGATGCACATCGCGCAGAAAAATGTAGCTTTCCGGAATCGTCCTCGCATCAAAGGCGGCATGAGTGATACTGAACGCTGTGGCATTCACCGGATGAGCGAACACAATCGCATTGATTCCCGGATGTTTTCGGTAGATGGCGTGATGCGCCAGCGTCGCACGGCTGGGCGTCCTGCCGATCTCTGACTGGGCGTTCCTGACCAGCACAAAGTCTTCGATCTCCAGCGTTTCGCGGTCCTGTTGAGATGGCGTGATCAAAAAGCTGTCAGCATCAAGGCGAACTGAAAAACTGCCTTCGGTGCTGATGAGCAGTCGTTGACGACAGCCTCGCCGGACGAACGCACTCAACTGCCGTCGCAGTTCCTTTTCCTGCGACGTCGCTGCGTCCGGGGCAAAACTTTCCAGTCGCGAGTTTCGCTGATGAGCGATTTCCAGTTGCGAATCCGTCAGGTAATTGACGTCCCCCAGATGCCGACCTTTGATGACCGTCTTGCCGGCAAATTCAAACGCCTCAAAACGTTGAAATGCATGTGACAAAGAAGTGCCGCCGACGACCACTCCGTGATTTTCCAGAATGACGCAGTCACTTCCCGCAGCAAACGTCTCCGCGATATTCTGCCCCAGCCTGCTGCTCCCCGGAAGCGCATAGGGTGCAAACCCTGGCTGTCCGCATACAAAGTACGCCTGATGAAACAACCGCGTATTCGGAACCTGTCGACAAATACTGAAAGCCACCAATGCGACCGGATGCGCATGCACGATGGCCGTGATGTCCGGACGAGCGTCATAGATGGCACGATGAAACGGATACTCAGACGACGGCCGATGCAGACCGTCTACTGCACCGTCCGACCGGACACACACGATATCATTTCGCGTCAGACTGCCCTTGTCGATCCTCGCAGGTGAAATCCAGACATCGCCATTGTCGTCACGGATCGACAAATTGCCCCCGGACGTCGTTGTCATGCGATACCGATAAATTCGATCCATCGTCAGCATAATTGCGTCACGGGGATGCACAAGATCGCGATGCGACATGAATCAACTCCGGCGAACAATGGATCCTGGAAAACAGCTTGATCGACAACAGACCTTGCATTGATTGTAAGTCGGCCAGCACGCAATTTCCACGAAGGCGGTTCCGTGGCAGTAATACACCGCCAGGTTCAGGCCTTTAGATCAGAATCGGGGGACCGATGAAATCTGCGACGATGATCTCTGCCGCCGCAGCAAGTACACTCTGTAGCTCTGCCATGTTTGGTAATCCGGAACACTGACCCGCCGTCGTCTCTGTCGTGGAACTTTGCCGTTTACACAGGATCATCGCGGTCAGCCTACCATCACGTTCAGCGATTGTGGCAGAGTGAGTTGACTTCTCCGGAAACGGCTCCGACCATGCGGCAGTCGAAGATCCCCCCCGAATCATCAAACTCCGGTTCGAGATCATGCGGGTTGGGTCGTCGCTTCGAATATCATCGATATCAGGACGTCACATCATGGATCTCGGTCTCGCCGGCAAAGTTGCGTTGGTCACTGGCGGATCAAAAGGTATTGGCCTTGGAATTGTCCGTCGTCTCATCGCAGAAGGTGCGCGCGTGGCAAACGTCAATCGCAGTGATGCAGAAGGCCGGGCTCTGGAGCGGGAATATGCGGATCAGGGAAAAGACTGCTTCTTCATTCAGGGCGACCTGGCAGAAGTCGAAGCCTGCCGGAATGCCGTCGAACAGACTTTGAAGCGGTTCGGTCGGCTCGATATCCTCGTGAACAATGCGGGCGTCAATGACGGCGTGGGACTCGATGCCGGAGTCGATGCTTTTGTGGACTCGCTGCGGCGGAATCTCGTGCATTGCTATGCGATGGCCCATTTCGCTCTGGCCGCACTGAAAAAATCGCGAGGGACCATTGTGAACATTGGCTCTAAGGTCTGTGAAACTGGTCAGGGCGGAACATCAGGTTATGCGGCCTCCAAGGGCGGCATGAATGGGTTGACTCGCGAATGGGCGGTCGATCTGGCTCCGCACGGCATTCGAGTCAACGCCGTGCTGCCTGCTGAAACCTGGACGCCGCTCTACGAAAAATGCCTGGCAGTCATGCCTGACCCTGTTGCTGCGAAAGCCGAAATGGAACAGCTCATTCCGCTCGGAAGACGATTGACGACCGTCGAGGAACTCGCCAACATGGTGGTGTTCCTCGCCTCACCATGTTCCAGCCACACGACCGGCCAGATCATCTTCGTCGATGGCGGATACACGCACCTGGACAGAAAATGTACGGCCCCGAGCGACGTCGCAACTTTCGGCGCCGCAGCAAAGGAACCCCTGTGAATCAAGTATTTACCAGCATTGTGATTGCCGTTTTGCTATGGACCGGCGCAGAAATAACTGTCGTATTCCGGACGTGGAGCACGTTTTTAACGTGCTCGGCACGATGGAATCGTGCCCCACTTATTTCTGTCTCAGTCCTATGTGCAACCTGCAGCAACGGGCTGAACGCTCAGGAACCCACCGACACCGCGTCAACACCTTCCGTCTTCCAGAAAGACCAGACTGACATCGCGATCGACAAGGCCATCGCTTACCTCCTCACCAAACAGCGGGATGACGGCGCGATCCTCGATAAGGGCATTGACACCACGATGACGGCTCTTTCCATCATGGCGATGGCCAGCGTGGGAGTTCAGCCGGCAGATGTCAGTGCGGAAGGCCGCGCGATGGAAAAGGCACTCGCCTTTGTGCTGAAGGACGATCGCATCGACGACAAAGGTTACTTCGGCAGCAAAGACGGTTCCCGCATGTACGGCCACGGGATCATCACACTGATGCTGACTGAGATGTTGGGAATGGGAACCACTGCCGAACAGGATCAGTTGATTCATGATCGCTGCCAGAAAGCCATTGATTTGATCCTGAGTTCACAAAAGGAAAAAAAGGCTACTCATTTTCGAGGCGGCTGGCGCTACACTCCCAATTCGAATGACTCCGATTTGTCTGCAACTGTCTGGCAGTTGATGGCATTGCGGTCCGCGAAGAATGACGGTCTGCAGGTGCCTGGCAGTGCAATTCGGGACGCTGTGGAATATCTGAAACGTTCCTATTCGTCACCGCTTGACGAAAATGGCCTGCCGGACAAGCAGGCCAGCGGCTTCAATTACGAGCCGCATCAGAACAATCCCACATTCACGATGACCGCCGCCGGACTATTGGCCATGCAGGTCTGCGGTGAATATGAATCCCCTCTCGTCGCCGGTGCCTCCGACTGGCTGCTGGCTCATCCGCCAAAATGGAATGAACGCTTTTGTTCCTACGGGACCTATTATTACGCCCAGGGGATGTACCAGCGCGGTGGCGAGCATGCGGCAACCGCTCAGAAGTTGGTTCAGGAAATGCTCCTTGAAAAGCAGTCTGCCGACGGATCCTGGCTCGCCGAAAACGGCTCGGAACGCGAACATGGAGCCGTTTATTCGACGTCGATGTCGGTGCTGAGTCTTTCCGTGAAGTATCACTACCTGCCGATTTATCAAAAGTAGGGCTTTAAAAACAACAGCCCGCTGCAAAGCAAAGCTGAGGAATTCGCGCGTACGCCACCGTCAATACGACGTTTTAGGAGCGAGGACGTTCGGGGCAGAAAAATGTATGGGCAGAAAAATAGCAGCCATTTTTTGCCCAACATTTTTTTGCCCATGATGCTGAGCCGCGCGTTTCTGTTGTCGCAAGGTCGGCAGAAGCCTCGCCCTCCCGAGAATTGATGTCGATTACAATCTCGCTGAAATCCACGTCCTCACCCCACCGACAAGACTGTCCGCAGAGTAACTGCCATTCAATGGCGGTCATGGCTACATTGCCGCCTTCCGAATCGGAAGGAGCAACATGTTTCGCTATGCCGTTACCATTTTTGTCAGTGCATTTCTGCTGTTTCAGGTGCAGCCGTTGATCGGTCGGTTCATTCTGCCGTGGTTCGGCGGCGGACCGTCGATCTGGACAAGCTGCATGTTATTCTTCCAGATTCTGCTCCTTGGCGGATATCTGTATGCGCATCTGATCAGCGTGAAACTGAAGCCTCGAACGCAGGTGTGGACGCATCTCAGTCTGCTGGCCGTGTCGCTTGTATTTCTGCCGATCGCCCCGAGTGATTCCTGGAAGCCGGTGGCCGATCAGTCGCCGCTGCTGCAGATTCTGCTCCTGCTGCTGGCAACGGTCGGTGGTCCGTACTTCATGCTGTCATCGACCGGGCCGCTGATGCAGAAGTGGTTCAGTCAGTCATCTCCGGGTCAATCGCCCTGGCGACTGTATGCGTTGTCGAATATCGGGTCGCTGCTGGCACTGTTGAGTTATCCATTTGTGTTTGAGCCGTGGTTAACGCTCAGGCAGCAGGTCTGGTCATGGTCTGCCGTGTACGGAGTATATGTCGTGCTGGCGACATGGTGTGGGATTCGCTATCTGCAGCACCAGAGCATTGCCGCGAAAAATTCATTATCGACCGCCGAAAGTATGGACTCACCGTCTGCGTCGTCAGCGGATGATGCTCAACCGACACGCCCCGGCATCGGCACAATGCTGCTCTGGCTGGGACTGGCGGCCTGCAGTTCTGCGATGTTACTGGCGACGACGAATCAGTTGTGCATTGATGTGGCGACCGTTCCGTTTCTGTGGGTGTTGCCGCTGAGCCTTTATCTGATTTCGTTCATTATCTGCTTTGATAGTCCGCAGTGGTACGATCGCCGAGCCTACGGATTGCTCCTGCTGGTCTGCGCCCCGGTGGCGTGCTGGGTGATAAACGAAGGAGCGGATGTCAAAATCGCAATGCAGGTGGCGATTTATGCAACGATCCTGTTCGCCTGTTGTATGACATGCCACGGAGAGCTTGTGAGCTGTAAACCACACACCCGATATTTGACGCTGTTCTACGTGCTGATTTCTGCGGGTGGAGCCTTGGGCGGCGTCTTTGTCGCTATCGTCGCCCCGTACACATTTCAAGGCTACTGGGAATATCATGTCGGGCTTGTGGCCTGCTGTGCCGTAACTCTGATTGCCTGGTGCAGGCAACGAGTCTGGCTCAGAACACAGTCGGCTGCATTCTGGATCTGGGCGACAATTGTGACCACGAATGTCTCGTTTCTGGTTTGGTTTCTGTATTCGCGGCCGAAGGACGCGATTGACGCGACGGACGAGACAATCGTCTTTGGAGTATTCGGTCTGATTCAGTTCATCGGACTCATTGTGACTGGTGCTCTGGAACGGCGCTGGAAGGGGCTCATCGCCCTGTGGTCTGTACTCTCGGCGGTACTATGTGCATGGTTTATCGGCTATGGAACGTGGCAGTTCCCCGGGATGATGAACAAGTCGGTCTACATCACTTTGGCTTCGGCGGCGATCGGCTCTCCGATTGTGGCTTGCACTTTGTTGGTGTTGAGTCGATTCCTTACCATGGCATCTGTTCGTTTCTGCTCGCTGTTGGCGATCTACGTCGGTGGGGCAGGCATCTGCGGATGGTTGCTCGTCATCAAAGGCATGGAATTTGAAATCGAAGAAATCCTCCTGGCCGCACTGTTGGCAATAGTCGTTGCCGCACCATTTATCGCTGCGGTCCGATTATTCCTTTTTGGATTTTTGCATGAACAGTCAAGTCGGCTGTACGGGCTCGGAACCATCTATGTGATTGCCACGAGCGTCTGTGGCATACTGTTGCGAGCAGGATGGATACACGACTGGCAGGGGATATCCTTCGCATCGACCACCGGCGCAGCCATACTCATGGAGTGGTCGGCCGATGGTTTTCGAAGGAGGGATCGGTCATCGCTGGGGTTCTGGTTCTGGATACCTGCGATCACCCTCATGATGTTTCTGTCGAATCGCCTGGCGGTGATTGTCAAATCAGAGAACATTGTGTCTGATGATAAACAGACGGTCTACACATCCCGCAACTTCTACGGCGTGCTGCGCGTGCAGAAGGAATCGGATGAAGAGGACGACCTTTTCATCGCTCCAAAGCATTCGTTGACGCACGGGCAGATCAAACACGGATTTCAGTTCATTGATGAATACTGGAAAACGCAGCCGACGACATACTACGGTCGCGAAAGCGGTGTGGGAGTCGCGATTCAGATGAGTCGTGAGCGGCAGGACGAGAGCGACAAGCGGCCTGTGCGCGTCGGCGTGGTCGGGCTTGGGACCGGCACGATCGCAGCATACGGTGAAAAAGGTGACACCTTCCGTTTCTACGATATCAATCCGGACGTGGTTGCTCTATCCGACAAATTCTTCACCTATCTGCGTGATTCGCCAGCTAAAACCGACGTCGTCATTGGAGATGCAAGGATTATGATGGAACGCGAAATCGCAGACGGGCAAAGTCAGCAGTTTGACGTTCTGGCGATCGACGCTTTCAGCAGTGATGCGATTCCCGTGCATTTGCTGACCAGCGAATGCGGTGACATCTATCGACAGCAACTCAGGCCCGGTGGAATTCTGGCCGTTCATATTTCGAATCGGTTTCTGGATCTCAATCCCGTTTCACGCGGCCTGGCAGAGCATCTCGGCTGGAACGCATATCAAATCGAAAACGATGAAGATGATCTGACCGGCGTCTTCAGTTCCACCTGGATTCTGCTGACGTCGGACGAAGAACTCGGCAGCGATCCCGCGTTTCTGAAGTCTGTGACACCTTGGAAAGACGACGAGAAAATTCTGCACTGGACTGACGACTATTCAGGCCTGTGGCAGGTGCTGTCGCTGTAACACGCGACATCGATCATGGTGGGCCGGCGCGGCTTGCCAGCCGCTGGTCCCACCCTACATTCACGAGCCCAGTGATCACTCCGACGGCTGATTTTTCCCATGCTGCATCTACAATCCACATCTTCTGAACGCTGGCTTTGTCAGGTCGATCAACACCTGAACGAAATTCTGATTGATCATGCGCATTGCGAGCAGAAGGCAGCATCGACGGCGATGGATCTGATGTTTGACTATGTCGAAAACGATGACTTGTGCCGGGAAATGTCGGAAATTGTGCGGGAGGAACTGGAACACTTTCAGCTTGTGCGTGATCTGTTGAAACAACGGGGAGTACGATTTCACCGGCTGAAGCCCGGGACGTACGGTCGCAAGCTCAAGGAACTCGTGCGGCGTCCTGAACCACATCGTGCGGTCGATCGATTACTCGTCGGAGCACTGATCGAAGCCCGCAGTTGTGAACGCTTCGTCCTGTTGCGAGACCATTTGCAGGATGCGCAATTGAAGCAGTTCTATGGCAGCCTCTACGAATCGGAGGCGCGGCATCATGCGACGTACGTGCGTCTCGCCAGACAATTTGCCAGCGACTCGGACATTGATTCGCGGCTGCAGGAACTCGCCACTGCGGAAGCCGCCATCGTGGCCGATGGCTGCGAACTGCCGCGCGTTCACAGTTGAGAGTGTGATTGATGCCTGAATTCAATAGGTTCCAGGACGGTTCCCGCGTCGGAGACACGGGGCACATTGCAGAGAGTGTTTCCCTTGCTCGAATTCAGTTGATTCGCTCGAATGGGTCTGGTATCCCACACATCAGCACAGAAGTCATGTTTCGGTTACATTCCCGTTGGTAAATTGCGACTTATTGAAAGACTTGGATTCATGGTCAGTACAATCTCCTGTCAGGAATTTGCACCGCTCAGTAAGCAGGGTGGTTTTGATCTGATCGACGTGCGGACACCGATGGAGTTTTACGAAGTCCATGCGGTCGGTTCGCTGAACGCCCCCTTGGACAGGCTGAGTCCCGGACTCATCATGAGTTCCCGCGGAGCCCGCGCTCAGGAGCCACTGTATATCATCTGTCGATCCGGCGGGCGTTCGGCGCAGGCGTGCAGTGCGTTCGTCGAAGCGGGCTTTGAAAACGTGGTCAATATCGAGGGCGGAACGCTGGCATGGGTTGCCGCTGGTCTGCCCGTCAATCGTGGCACAAAGAAGATGATCTCCCTGGATCGGCAGGTCCGCATCGTCGCCGGACTGCTGATCGTGACTGGCACGATTCTGGCCGCGACGATCAGTTCCTGGTTCCTTGTGATCCCGGGCGTTGTCGGAGCTGACATGACATTCGCCGGAATGCGTAACACCAGCGGCATCGGAATGATCCTCGCCAGGATGCCATGGAATAAATCCCTGAAAATGCAGGACTGCTCCGGCGGCGGTTGCTGTTCGCAGTGAACCTTGAGAACTGCTGGACAGTTCGAGAAGTTGTAGGGTGTGACAAGCGGCAGCGCAGGCACACCATGTCTGTGATTCGGTGTGACAAGCGGCAGCGCAGGCACACCATGTCTGTGATTCGGTGTGCCTGCGCTTTGCTTGTCACACCCTACAGATTGCGCATCGTCAATAACTGTCCGACCGTGGAACCTTTAGAACTAAACCTGTGAAATCGCGATTTGACGCGATAGAATGACGGGATGCAGCTCACGCTTTTCCGGAAAAGAGGAACCTGAAATGCCAGTTCACGATTGGACGCGCGTCATTGCCGGCACGTTTCACCATTTTCATCACGAATGGATTTCATGCATCAGCCGCGCATTGAATTCCGGGCTGCTGCCGTCTGAATACTACGCGATGGCGGAACAGATTACCGGAGGACTGGGACCGGATGTCGTGGCGCTGGGCAATACAGATTCAAATTCGGTCGATGATGATGGCAGCGAAGAATTTGGTAGGTCTGGAGATGGCGGTCTGGCGATTGCGATGCCCAGGACGCGATTCACGGCGAGGGCCGAAATAGAGATTTATGCGGAGAAGCGAAGCCGGGTTGTGATCCGTCATCGGAGCGGTGATGATGTCGTGGCGGTGATTGAGATT
>CAMAVB010000028.1 GCA_945861465.1 Candidatus Kuenenia stuttgartensis | reverse complement strand
GGCTAGCGCCCAATGGCAGTCACTTTGCCTCAACAGTAGCAGGCACACTCCGTGTGCCGTTCGCTTTTTCGCCCGTTTCTCGAGGGCTACGGCACTTGGAAAGTGCCTGCTACTTTCTAAAGTGAGTGGCATTGGGCTAGCGCCTTGCCGCTCACAGAACCTCAAATCTGACCGCGTGGCGTCTACTACGACAGAATCGGCAGCAGCAAACCGGTGCCGTGCTGGAGTTCGCGGGTGACAATCGAGCCCATCAGCGTGGTGCATGTGCAATCGTGGATCTCAATTTCCGCCGTGGCACCGATCAGACGAGGATTGCCATCAAACACTACAATGCGGTCACATTCCGAACGTCCGGTCAACTGCAGTGCCAATCTCACGGCGTCCGGTGACGCATGCTGCAGCGACCGCGGTTCTTCGTCATGATGATGATCATGCCCATGATGATGCTCCAGGGCGATCGGCAGTAACCCGGCGTGATCCATCGGCTGACCTTCCCGCACTGCTCGTTTCGCCGACGATTTGCTGGGACCTTCCACCAGGACAGATACACGACGACCGATAAACTCGGCGTTGTCTTCTTCGCTGATCCGGTTCTGAAGGTCGAGCATTTCGTGATTGCGACGGCGCTTGACGTCATCCGGAATGTCATCTTCATACATCTCAAACGCTTTCGTACCTTCGCGCTTGCTGTACTTGAAGATGAAGCTGTTCTTGAAACGAAATTCCTGAACAGTCGCCATGCTCTTCTGAAACGCTTCCTCAGTCTCGCCACAGAATCCCACGATAAAGTCGCTGGAGATCGCACACCCCGGAATCTGTTCACGGATGCGATACATCATTTCACGGTACTCGCCCACCGTGTAGCCGCGCTTCATCCGTTTGAGCACGTCATCGCAGCCCGACTGCAGCGGAACGTGCAGATATTTCATGACTTTCGGCAGGTCCCGGACAGCCTGCAGCAGGTCGTCAGTCATATCGCGCGGAAAGTTCGTGATGAACCGAATGCGCTCGATCCCATCCACTTCGTGCAGTTGCTCAAGCAATTCAGACATCCGAACGAGGCGTCCATCTTCCGTGTATTTGTAACTGTTGACCGTCTGGCCGAGCAGTGTGATTTCCTTCACACCCTGATCCGCAAGGACTCGCGTTTCCTTCAGGATATGCGCCGGCGGGCGACTTTGTTCCGGACCCCGTGTGACTGGCACAACACAGTAGGTGCAGAATTTGTCGCAGCCGATCATAATGCGCACGAAGGCCTGGAACGGCGTGGGACGCATTTCCGGATCACGCAGCGGATCGTAGCTCTGAAAACTGTCGGAAACTTCGGATCGCGATCCGTCGCGACGTCCGAGACTTACGGCTTTCGTCTGAACGCGAACTGCAGATTCGCGAGTCTCACGAATCATGCGTGGGATTTCCGCGAGTTGCCCTGTGCCGACCACAATGTCCACATACGGCGCTTTTTGAAAGATCAGATCCTGATCCTTCTGAGCCATGCAGCCCAGCACACCGATGACTTTTTGCGGGCGATTGCGTTTGCTGAACTTCAGCCGTCCGAGGGCGCTGTAGATCTTATGCTCGGCATGTTCCCGCACGCTGCACGTGTTGAACAGAACTGTGTCGGCATCTTTGGGATCGTCCGTCAGTTCATATCCATCCTGGCGCAACGCAGCCACGACCAGTTCGCTGTCCAGCATATTCATCTGGCAGCCGACGGTTTCGATATACAGGCGACCGTTGTGCGATGGTGCTGAATTCATGAGTTGCAGATTGTTCTCAAAGTGACCAGGCGTGTTTGCCCGCGAAGAGCGCGAATGAACTCAGCAAAATATCCGTGTTCATTTGCGTCATTCGCGGGTAGTGTTTTTAGATTTTTCTATAACCGACGTCAAATTCGCAGCGCGGGCTTTGCCCGCATCCCAAAGTAGGCGGCACGCTCCGCCGTGATGAGCATTTGTCAAACGATATTCATCAACCGAGACAGTGTACCATTATCAGCAACGTAGCATGGGGTGAAGGACAATCAATGTTGGGGCTCTATTCATGTGGCCCTGTTCAAGGCTCGTCACGGCGGAGCGTGACGGCCACATTTGCCCGTCCTCGCAGCCGAGTCCTCGTGAGGGCGTAGTACGAACAACAGAATTGTATTCAAATCTGAGTTCCACTGACCAAAAAGGGCTCATTGGCCCAGTCATCCCTGCACCCGTTCGTGGTATTGCCCGGATGCGGTATCAATCTTCACTTTGTCGCCTTCTTTAATAAACGCAGGTACCTGGATTTCGGCTCCGGTTTCGACGGTTGCCGGCTTGGTGACGTTGTTTGCCGTGTTTCCGCGAGCGGCCGGTTCCGTGTACGTCACTGTCAGAACGACGTGTTGCGGAGGGGTCATCGAGATCAGCTTCTCGTTCCAGAACAATAAGCCCACTGTGGCTCCTTCCATCAGCCACCGCATGTCTTCGGCGACGATGGCCGCTGGCAGACTGTGCTGTTCGAATGTCGCGTTGTCCATAAAGACATAGCTGTCGCCGTCGCGGTACGAATACACGCCTTCGTTGCGATGTACGTCGGCAGATTCCAGCGAATCACCATTTCGGTAGGTTTTTTCGTACATCGATCCTCTCAACAGATTTCGCAGTTTGGTGCGATAAAGAGCCTGCCCCTTGCCCGGCTTTACGAAAAAGCATTCGAGCATTTCGTAGGGCTCGTTATCAATCTGTACTTTAATTCCCTTTTTGAAATCCCCGGCCTGAATGCTGCCCATTGAAGTTGCTTCTCGAAGTCTGTTATCTTGTCTGGAAATCACTCGGTCGAATGCCAACCGAAGGCGATCCGCCACATACTGCGGCACGTGAGAACGCCAAAACCGGGCAAAACGTAGCAAATCCCCCAATCAGAGTGAATCCAGATGTCGTCTGTTCCTGACGCCTTCCTCGCAAATAGCGATGTTTCCAGCGTCTGCGACCTGTCCCAACGCGCCGGCTGGCAGCGAGAATTGGCTCAAGCGGTCCGCAGCGGTGAGGAATTACTGCGACGGCTGGGGCTGAATCCTGACGATCCACAGACTCAGCAAATGCTGCAAATCGCAGGGATTCAGCTCGCCGATCAGGACACGCTGCGACGATTTCCGGTTCTCGTGCCGGAGAATTTTCTTTCCCGCATCACGCCAGGAGACCTCCACGATCCGTTGCTGCGTCAGGTACTGCCGCTGGCTCAGGAGAGCCTTGTCGTCGAGGGATTCGTTCCCGATGCCGTTGGCGATCTGGACGCTCGACGAACGCCTGGTATGCTGCAGAAGTATGCCGGACGGGTGCTGCTGATCGCGACCAGTGCCTGCGCGATTCACTGTCGTTACTGTTTTCGACGCGATTATCCATATGCCGAAGAACCGCGACGGCTGCAGGACTGGCAACCGGCGCTGGATGAGATTGCGGCGGACTCGTCGGTCACGGAAGTCATCTTCAGCGGCGGTGATCCGCTCATGCTGAACGACGCTCGACTACAGACCCTGTGTTCCGCGATCGATCAGATTCCGCATGTGGAACGCATTCGATTCCATACTCGACTGCCGATCGTCCTGCCATCGCGCGTCACTGCCGAACTTATTGCGTTGCTGACCGGAATTCGAGCGCAGGCCATCATGGTCGTCCATGCGAATCACGGGAACGAACTCGCGGGCGATTGCCTTCACGCCCTGCGGACACTCGTTCAATCCGGAATTCCCGTACTCAATCAGGCCGTGCTGCTGGCGGGCGTGAACGACAATCTCGACGCCCTCGAAACATTGTGTCGCCGACTGATCAATCTGGGCGTGATGCCTTATTACCTGCACCAGTTGGACCGCGTCTCCGGGACCGCCCACTTCGAAGCTAATCGCGAACTCGGGCTGCACCTGATCCAACAACTCGCCGCTCGCCTGCCCGGCTACGCAATACCGCGATTTGTCCAGGAAATCCCCGGACAACCCAATAAGACGGCGCTGTGATCGTCTCTTTCGACTCTCGTCCCCGGGCTCTGCCCGGGGACGCACTGCCCCTGAGGCCCCGCCTCCTCTCTACCGCTTTTCCCCCACCACGTACCGCCAATCCCTACAAATCTCCAACACCCCGCCTGTCCCGCATAAACTCTGGCACTAGATTACCTCCAGTGAACCGGTTCATCCACGTACCCGCGTCGCACGGGGTTTCGGTAGCGGGAACGTGGCATCGGGGTGGTTCCGGGGGAAGGCCATTTGTCAATGGACGGTTCAAGTCAGAGGAGGCTGAGCCTCGGGGGCAGTGCGTCCCCGGGCAGAGCCCGAGGACGAGGGACGAGGGGTTCAAAATTTTGGCTTCGCCGTCACTCCCGGCCCCATCGCTTCGTCCCTCCGCTCCAAGGCCGTCCGTTCTGGCTCAGTCTGGGCTGTCTGAGCTGGAAAGCGGGCTGCGAACCAGACAGACACGAAAGCCGCCGATCCAGTAGCGATCACTGGCCCTGAACCTGGTGCGACACGCCGAGCGGCACCAGTAGGCCGATAGCCCGGACGGCCCGCCACGCAACACCCGGGACGGATACTCGGAGCGGTCGCCATGCTGCTCGTCCAGTTCGTATGTTTCCGCGACCGTGATTCCATCCCAGCGGCGGCGATACGCAGCGTCGTCCCAGAGGTCCAGACACCATTCCCACACGTTGCCATGCATGTCGGACAGGTCGATTTTGTTGCGTCGTTTGCTGTCGTCGTTCACGGAGTGGGTTGTGATGCCGGAGTTTTGGTCATACCACCCGGCCCCATGCAGTGCGGCGTTCCCGTCGCCCGTGTAATACTCGGTGTGCGTTTCGCCTCGGCAGGCATATTCCCAGTGGGCCTCGGTGGGTAACGACGCACAGCGACACTGCTCGGGCAATTGCTCAGCAAGGAATGGACAAACGGTAGGGACAAACGGGGGACCAACGGTGGCAGGGGACCAACGGTGGCAGGAACCGTTTATTTGAGTTTTGGCCGTCCTTGTGGGCGAGTCGTGATTTCGAGGCCGAGTTTTTGGGTCGCTTTGGTCGCCCATGTTTCATCTCCAAACGGCGAGCCGCGATTGACGCTCCTACGGATGGCCGCGAGTTCAGCGTCTGGTTGAGGAGCCTGCCTCGAAAGCAGGTGCGGGCGAAATGTCCGTTGTGGGTTCGAGTCCCACGGCTTCCGCTTTACTGAAGGTCAAACATGATTCCCCGAATTGGAGCTTCACCGCCAAACATTAAACGGTCAACGGCATTGAGCGGAGGAAAGATTCGTGACCTAAAATGGTGGGTGCTGAGATTGTGGAACTTTTCCACATTCTCAACCGAGTCATAAAGCATCGCCGTTGAATGAGTGAGAGCCATCTCGGATATCCCACGATTTCTGAGACGGACATAGGTGGTGGCGTAAACCGCGACCGCAATTGCTGCGACTACTCCGCCAGTCCTTTTTCAGTTTGCATGCGTTGCCGCAGGTTTACTCCAATCTTGAACGACAGCACATCTCTATTTGTCAGACTTCCAAATGCAATTGCAAAGGCATTTCGCAACAGATCCGGTGGTCCAGCGGCGACGACTCCGGGCTTACACCCAGAAGACGATGGTTCGAGTCCATCCGGGATTATTGGGATGGCTGATTTTCGATTCTGGATTTTCGAATGCACTTAGTCGGCAGGGCGCAGATTCAATCGCAAATCGGCATTCAACAATCGCAAATTACTCGGCTCGGTAGGCAACTGGCAGACCACGTTGTTTCAGACACAGCGATTCGACCAATCCAGCCGTCTACGGCTGATCGGTGCCCGGTTCGAATCCCACTCGAGCTATTCATCAACATGTCCTCGCGGAGCAGCCCGGAGTGCTCGCCACCCTGTCAAGGTGGAGATCAGGCGTTCAAATCCCCTCGGGGACGCATTTCAAAACACGCCGCGGTACGCAATCCGGCAAAGCGGCGAAGCTCAAACCTTCGTGGTCTGTGGGTTCGACTCCCACTCGCGTCACTGTCTTCAATTGCGTTGACTGAGCACTGGCGAGCTCAAGTGGCTGTAACCCACCCGCCTCCGGGCTTTGGCGCTTCAACTCCGTCCCGACGCACTCACTTTCAATTTCTGTCATCGCGGGTGGGCCAGTGTGTCAGTTCCGGCCAGAAAGTGGGCCAGTATTCCGGAGCCTGGTGAGCCATTCGGGAATGTGGCGATTCCGGTTGGTGACCATGTTCGCCGGACACAAATGGCCGATCGACACCAACGCAACGATGGATTTTTTTAGGCATACTCCGATGTCCAATGGTTGCATTCACGGCTGTCCTGGGTTGAAATGACGTTGCCGGAGGAAACGGAGCCAGGCTCTGCTGGGAAGCAACCTGCCAAGGGAGAAGCATTGGTGCAGAAGTTTTTCAGTTTAACGGCGAGCCGTAGGCGAAGGCGGAAGCACGCTGGATTCGCCTACGCCTACGGCTCGCCGTTAAACGATTTGTGCCAACTTACTTATGCACCAGTGCTTACTTCGGTCTCCGATGCGCCATTGGCGTGTCTGGGCCTGACTGGAACGTACGGGGGCGCCGAGCGAAGAGGTTTCGCGGGCACTTCCATTGGCAACCTGCGGCGAGTGTGGAGGGCGAACGCGGGCACGGTCCTGGTTTTCCAGTCATCCAAATTCAGACGTCATCCATGGAATCACCAACATCGAGCGTCAAACAGAGCATCGGCGCATTCCTGACTCACTCCCTGACCGGAATTGACACCTATGGCCGCTGGCCATTCACAAGCGACGGTACGCCGCGACAAAACTCGTGTGCCGGACAACTGGTCTCCCCTTCGCGTGGATCAAATCAGCAGAGCCGCTCTCAGAACTCGCGTCAGCCTCACTTTGGCCCCGCCAAAATTCCACTCCGCAACCACCCGACTGCTACAATTCTGACCGGAATAGTGCGCCACTTTCTGGCCGGAATCGACACTCATGTTGCGGAAATCAAAAAGACATACAAAGGCAAGGTCCACGTTTCGACGTACCTCCGTCGGACGTTTCGCGAGGATGGCAAGGTCAAGCACGAGACGGTGGCCAATATCTCGGACCTGCCGGACGATCTGATCGCCGTCATCAAGAATCGGAGGGCCACATCACAACCGCTCGTCGGTGATGGCGGCACGATGACAATTCATCGAAGCCTGCCGCATGGGAATGTCGCTGCGGTGCTCGGCACGATGCGGAATATCGGGCTTGACCAGTTCGTCGGCGCACGTGCGTGTCGTGAGCGAAGCCTGGTGATGGCCATGAGCGCTGATCGGATTATTTCGCCGGGGTCGAAACTGAGTTGTTCCGGCGGCATGCATTCGGACACGGCACAGAATACATTGGGCGAGGAACTGCAGCGTGGCGAAGTCGATGTGCATGAACTTTACGACGCGATGGACTGGCTGCTGGAGCGACAGACGCGCATTGAAAACAAGCTCGCGAAGTGGACGGGCCCGAATGAATTTCGGAACTGCCATCGGAAGGCATCCGATCGCTGGTGACTGCGGGCAAGATCAACCGGACGCTGTTCGACGAAAAGGATCTGGCGGAGGTCACTGACGAAGAACACTTTCCCGGTGAAAGATTGATCGTGTGTCGCACGCTGCTGCTGGCCGACGAACGTGCTCGCAAGCGTGAAGAACTACTCAATGCGACCCATGCGTAGCCAGAGATCGCATTTTGTTTTCAAGGATTCATGACAACTTTTCATTGAAAAACACGGGGTTCGGCTGCGGATCTTCATTTAAATGGCGGTTCAAGTTCGGGCTGGAATCCGAGGTGTGCGAGGCGTTTGCCGAGCCACAATTCTTAAACTCGGCTTGGCGGGAGTTTCGTCCTCCCGTATATTCAGACGGAGTCAAAAATCCGGTGCCCACATCGAATCCGGCATTGCAGGGACATCTTAATGACCTCTCAACCTACCGTCGCAATTGTGTATGCTTCCGTGCCTCATGGCAATACCCGTAAGCTCGCCGAATCGCTGTCCGCAGAACTTTCGGCGGATCTGTTCTCTGTTGTTGAAGCGGCTGCCGTTGACCTGGATCACTACGAACTTGTGGGACTGGGTTCCGGAATCTATTTTGGGCGACATGATGCGTCTCTGTGCAGACTCGTGGATTCGTGGCAACAGCGGCCACGACGGGTCTTCATTTTTTCAACAGCCGGGCTACCATTTTTGCGGTGGTTTCAGCATGCCTCACTGCGAAGGCGGCTTGTCAAACAAGGCTGCGACGTTGTCTCCGAGTTCTGCTGCCGAGGATGGGATACCGTTGGCCCATTGTGGCTGATGGGTGGCATCAATCGAAAACATCCGAATCCGAAAGATTTGAACCGCGCGATCCAGTTCGCACGCCAACTTCAAGCTTCGGTGTCAGGATTTGCCGACACCTGCGGCTCGCCGTTAAACGAAAATGCCGAGCTTGAAGACTAAAACAAAAAGTGTCTCAGTCCAACCCGCGTGAAGTATCTTCAGAAAAAACACGACCACATTGTCGTCGAGGAATGATCGATTCCAGTTCAAACTGCATTTGCGGGGATAGCGGCCGATCTGCTGCGTCATCACTCCTCGACGACATTTGTCGTCTCGTCGTTCTTCCTTGCATCTCAGCCACTCTCGACACAACGCGGCCACGGAGTTTTTTTTAGGGGTTCTTATTCAATTCTAAAATCGCTGACTTCGATCGCACCTGCTTTTCGTGCAGCGGCTGACGTGAATGCAATCGCAGCATCAGCGACCGTGGCCCGCGTAATCTGGTCTCCCGAGAATACATAGCGGACCGCCCCCGTCTCCAGCCGGATGACTCGAGTCTCCACTTCCCACGGCAGAAACGCGGCGTTCAGACTTGCCGTGTCCTTCATGCCGATCTCGATTCGGACGTCTTCAACTCGATTCAATGCCAATTCTTCTCCCAATGCCTTCAATGGACGCGGAGCTTCGGACTTTCGGACAACGGTCACCGGGTCGAGACGAACCTGAAGCTCGTTGTCGAGCAGCGTCACCCATACGCCGAACTCCGGCAAACCGACTTCTCTCACCGGCACTGCCTTGTCAATGGAGTCGGCTGCTTTCAGATCCTTCCAGGGAATTACTTGCTCAGCCGGAGTACGGTCCATTTTCCAAACGGCATCCACCAGGAACAATTGCTGTTTTGGCCATTCGCCAATCGTCAGATTCCAGCCTGGTGCCCCGGCCTCTGACGTAAAGACCTGCTGGATCAGGGCAGGTCGGAAAGTGGACTCAGAACTGACCGGGCGGACGGCAAATTCGATTTCCGCAGGTTGCCGCACAGGCAGGTCATCGCGTTCGTGATCAAGCATCAGACGGAGTTCTGCCTTTCCCATTTGGGGATTCTGCCCCGCTAAAGGGTCCGACGATCGAGGCGGCGCGAGGGATTTCAGACTGGTCGGCGAATCAGCGGCAAACTGACCGCCGGAGGCCTTCCTGCTGACCGCACTCTTTTCGCGTTTGAACAGCAGGAGTTTCCGAGAATGATCAATGTCCAGATCCACAATATCAGCTGGCTGCAGAACAATGGGCTGTAAGGTGTTGATCTCAGAAAACTGAATGCTGAACTTCCGTTCTGTCGCAGGGGCAAGGTCCGTAATGGCGGTACCGAGTGGAGCGATTTTGGACTTCGCACCGTCGTCCCAGGTGATCGTATAAACCCTGGGATCAAGCAGCCCAAGAATTTTAGCTTCAAGTTGCGCTTGCTGCGCCGCATCAATAATGCCGATATTAAACGGTCGAAATGTCTTCTCCAGCTCCTGTCGAGCGACAGGGTTGGCCGCAACATCAAAAGCAACGATCGTCACGGAACTGACCCCATTTTGTTTCTGAGCATCCCGCAAATCAATCTCTCTTCGAGAGGTCAGGTCTTTGGCCTCGCCATCGCTGATGGCGATGACGATGCCAGCTTTTTTCTGCAGGTCTGCACTGAGCGCATCTGTGATCGCCTTTGCCAGCGGCGTGAAGCCAAACGGTTTCGAACACCGCAAACTGTCAATAACTCGATTGAAGTCCGCCAGCGCTTCCGGTGTGCCTATCTTTCCGTCAAATTCGTTTTCGATGTCGTCCATTTCGACCAACCCACCCGGGATTGGTTTTCCGAAGCATTTGGCATACAACGGATTTGGGACAACGATCTTTGCGACAGGGTCATATTTCACGCGGTGACCATAGACGTTCAGGATCACCCGTGAACCATTCAATGCGCCGTTTCTGACGAGTGACTCCAGGGTTGTCAGTGCCTCCTGGTAACGCAACGTCTCGGGCTTTGTTGACAACGGCTCATTCATGCTGCCGGAAAAATCGAGGATCACCACAATCGGCCTGGGATCTGCCCCCGAAACCTTGACGCTCGCGGTCTGTGACCGAGCTTTTTTGTCAACAACGAATTCTGCCGGCGCACACGGATCGACGATGACCGCCGGTTCGGCTTTTCTGAATCGCCCGCGGAAAAAGGTCTCCGGAGAGATCGGGACGGACAGGCAATCGACAGTTCCTGGATCTCGCAGGCGACGAAACGCCAGCACCGAGTCCATTGCCCCATCACCAACCCGCAGTGCCTGCCCGTTGTTTTCGACGACAAAGGGGGCATTGGGTTCGAGGCGAACGAGCACTGCCGCCTCACCCGAAATGCCGGCGCAGCCAGTCATCTGGATCGTGCCTTTGATGGTCCCGCTGCGATTGGACTGTTCGCGGAGATCGAGATCACGCTGGTCCGTTCCAAATGTCAGTACTAAATTCTTTGAGTCCGACAGTCGGGACTCCAGCTTCCGAAGCGATTCGACAATGGGCGCTGGTGTTCCCATGCCATCAGTCGATAAACGCTGCTCGCACTTGCGCGCGGCGGTCAACCATACGTCTGTGGCTTTGGCATACCAGCCTTTCTGCTCGAGTGGAGGAGAATCCCCTGGTTCGATCCAGAGGCCGAACAGAAGTCGGTCGGCGTGCATCAGGCAATATTGAATTCGATTGAGTTGACGCAGGCGTTCCGTTGGCGAACGAAGTGATTTTGGGCCAGCGTCAAAACCGGAAAACAGTCGAGCCCGCTGGTCCGCTGTTCGCAGCAGACTGTGAGCATCTGCAGTTGTATCCCGCACTGCCACAACCACAAGCTCCCGATTTTGCTTCCAGACTTTTCGAACCGGTTCTCCCAACCGGAATGCCGCGTCGTGCTCATCCGCAGAGTCATCCTCCGCGAGTGATTTTGCGGCATTCCAAGCCTGCCCGAGCAACACCGACTGCTGCTCATGTTCCGGCAAAAAATTCAACACCTGCAGCATCCACAATGCCTCTGCGGCAATCCCCGGCTGAACCAAACTGGCATCATGCTGGACATCCGCCTCCGGGGCAGGCACTTTTGTGGTAGCGAACGCTGCATCCCATTCCTGAAGCGAACTTAGTACCGACATCCGTGTCTCAGGCCGGATCGACGTCAGACTGAGAGTGGACCGCAGGAACTTGTAGGCACGAACCTGTCCGGCTCGTTTTGCCGGCTTCTCCCCAAGCGCCTCCTTGCACATTTTCTCCAGCAGATCCTGAATCTCCTGCTGTGAGCTTGACGCATCTTTCTGTGCGGATTTCAGTGCCTCAGTGACAGTTTGCAGTTCATTCGCTGTGAATCCCTGAATCGGTTCAATGAACAACAGGTTACGCTGAAGAGCGCGGCCATAAACGAGAAGCCGATAGATCTCTTTTTGCAATTTTTGTGCTGAGAGTTCATGATCTGGGGTGCCGCTGACTCCCTCATCACTGATTCCTTTGAGCGGATCGAACATGGTACTCGGAATGTCGCCTGTCACGGTGACCGTCGGCTCGTTTCGGACCAGCACTTTCAGCCAGAATTTTCGGTCAGAATCCGAAACTTCCCAAGCCGGATTCGCAGCCCAAAAAGCCAGCGAGGAAGCATTGTCCAGCAGTTCAAAGAGAGTGGTCTCTGCGCGGTTTTGGGCATCGGTGAACTCCCCAACGGCGGTGATCAATAAATCAGGATTCGAATCTTCCGTTGCAGCGGATTCGCCCGCAACAGGTCTGGTGAAATGGCGGTCTTCAGACAACAACAACGTAGACTCCAGACGCTTCACTGTGCTTGCCAGTTGGTCTGCACATCCCAGCATCCTGGCAACGGCTGCTTCTGCGGTGGCTCGTCGCGCGCTAATGACATTTACATCGGCAGGCTTTGTCAGCCCGAAACTGCTGAACGGAAATCCCTCGATATTTGCAACAAGGACAACCTCGGCGGAAGTGAATCCGGTAGCCACACCGGCCTCTCCGGCAGCGGCAGGAAACAGCGGCTTAACACGATCCAGCGAGGGGAATTCTCTGAAATCGCTGAACGGAAGTCCGCGATCGGGATCGATCGACTCCGGCGGCGGGCAAATCTCATTCGTCAGAGTTTCAAGTTCCCGCAATGTGCCCGTGGACTGGGTCAACGCCAGGCGAGCCTTCTTGCCCTGGCCAGACAGAAATGCTTTTTCAGCTCGTACGAGATCATCGGTCGCGGATTTCCAGAGCAGCGGATTCCAGCGCGGGCCACCGCGTAACTGCAGGGACTGACGAAGCATCCACTGCTCTTGAATCGCCGTAAGGTCTGCCGCCGTAAAGTCTGTGCTGGATTTGCCGCCAATCTGCTCCGCAGTGTCCGGCAATTGGACGAGATCTGTAAAGACGGTGAAATCACGATCGCCGTTTGACAACGAGTCCAGCGGAAGAACGGTAACCGCCTGGCCGTCAACATTGCGATGGTCCCGAACCCAGCCGTCCGTTTGGTCAGTCACATATTTGCAGAATTCAGCAACCGTCAACTTCTGATCGAGATTCTGGTCGGCGAGATTACTGAATCCAATCGATGCGAAGTGTCCGAAGATCGACTTTCCATTCGTGCCGGTAGTTCCCGGTTCGCTCAAACCGTTCGACGGGGAACTCAGCAGAACAACCAGGTTCTTTGATGCCGTTGTCCACTTTTCAAATTCATCAACCAGGCTGGAATGCAGACAGCCGGTCCGCCACTCCCAGCTCGTCTGAGGGGAATCCACCAACAGCAGCACATGCTTTGAAGGGTCTTTCTTCCAGAGTGCGTCCAGCTCTGACTTCAGTGTCGCCAGTTCCGCGAATTGATCTGCCTTATCCAGATTCGGAGTGCTGTTGCTAATCAGGCACCGAAATTCACCGTTCGGTCCGGGAACAAACGTTGTCTGCAGATTGATCACGACAGTATGTGCCGCATCAAGATTGCTCTGATCAGCGGGGGATTTCGAATTGAGGGCGAGTATCGGAAGGTGACAGAGAGTGACGATGCGAGTACTTGTGGCTGTTTCAATTCCTTCAGGCAAAGTGAGGGCCGCCGCAGTGTCAAATGGTCCGGCTCCGTCCATCAGATTCAGCATGACAAAGTGCGTGCGATGCTCTTTCGCAGGATCCCAGGTTGCAATCACCGCCGCAACCAGTGCAATCAGGAACACGATTGCTGCAGCAATCCGCAACTTTGGCCCGAGACCTTTGGTTCGCACACGCGCGGCAGGTGAGTGCGGCGACTGTTTCCAACTAGGAGCAGCTTCTTCCGACCGTCCCGAATTGCGTGGCACCCGACCTCCGCGCCAGTCCTGACCACCACTTGACGTCATGTTGCACCTGCGATTCTGGTGAGGTACACCGCGACCGCTATGCCTGAGACCAGCACCGCACCGGTGAACAGACAAATCGAGACCAGCTTTGATCTCTGCTGCGATTTCACAAGTTGCGGAGTCCAGGCGACCATTCCCTGCGATTCAGGCAGTTTGTCCAGGACGCCTCGCATAAACCCCTGCTCGGTTGACGCACGCCCGGTGGCGGAAAAATACACTCCATGAAGTCGTGGGCTCGGCTGCACAATTCGATACAAAGAGTCTCTGAGCAAAATGACCAATCCTTGCCGCCGCTGACTTATCTCACACAGCATCTGAAAGAGCTTCTGATTATCGCGGCTGTCGATATCCGCAGAAAATGCCGTATAAACCCAGCCTCGAAACCACTGCAACCCTCGATCGACAATCCATGCGGCATTCATGTCGTTGACTTCGGCTCCCGGGGCAAAACTTGAGCCAGAACGAGACAGTCTCAGCCCCGGCTGCATGCGTTCCGCGCGCAACAGAAAGTCTTTCATTCCCGCGATGGAATCCACTTCTGTCACGACGGCGACAACAGGAAACTGCAACTGAAAAGTTTCATGGACAGCAATCAGATCATCTTTGATCGCGGGTGCAAGTTTTCTGGCATACTCGACTTCCGATGCCCAGGAAAACGGAATCGCCTGCAGCATGCCATTAATCTGACAGAATGGGGCGCGAGCCTTGGCGATGAGCCCGCACAGGAACTGCATACGTCGAATTCCCACCAGCGTCTCAACTTCCGAAAGTGGCATGACACGCTTCTTGCCGTATCCCTTCTGACTCTCTCGATTGATCGCAGAGAACGATTCCATTGCCCGTTTGAGTCCCCCCGGTGCCATCGTTCCAAAGAAGGCTCCCATGCCTCGTGGTGCTGCAGCGATTGGCTCCGGGGCCGCCGCAGGCAGTGCGCGATTTGTTCCGGTTGCCGATCGAGCATTGGCGATCACTTCCGCAATTTCCCCTGCTCTGCGAGTTCCCGTGACGCCGGCCCCGGCACGCGGAAATCCGGAATCACCAGAAATGCTGTCGGCGACATCCACCACCTTGCCCTGCTGACAGTTCGTCGCTCCAATCCCTGTGCAGCAAACGAATATCGCATCCTCTCGAGCAAACGCGCGCACGACGGCGGACGTCCGTGACAGTGGCGGAACAATGACGCGCCACTCAATGTTGGATGCCGCCTCAAACGCGCTCTGTTCCTGTTGTGGCGTAAATCCATTGACCAGAAACAACGGAAGATCTTCAAGAAAGACGCGGTCACGACTGAAGGCAGTCAGGATCTCTTTCCAGTCAGCTTCGATATCCGGGAAGTCCGATTCGTCCTCGATCCCCAGCAATTTCAACAGGAACAACACGACTCGCACAATCGCGTAACACAAAACGAACAGAATGCCGCACAGATACCGATCCAGCGGACCCTGCAGACGCTGCATGTCACGTGGAAAACCAACGAAAGACCGAATTTCCGCGCTGAACACCGCAAACAGAATGGCCAGAAATGCCATGAAGCTGTAATGCACAATCAGGAACAGGCGTGATGACCCAACTGCGGATCGCGGTACCACACCGAACATCCAACACACCCATTCCATCATTTTCGACAGGATTGACATCGTCCGTCCGTTTCCTTCTATCATCCGCGAGCAGGAGTGCTGTCATCTGCACTGAAGTTGCACTGAAGTCGCACCAGAATGCTCACTGTCAGGAGTCTATTGTCTTCCTTCGGATTTTTCACGCTACCTTGCACACGGTACTATTTTTTGTCAGGGTCGGTGGTCACTGTCTCGTTGCTTTTGAGTCTCACTTCCTGCTTCCCGGACACGGATCCGATCTTCGGCTTCCATTTGACGGTATAGTTTCCCGGCGGCAGTTCGAACATCGCAACTCCTTCGCTGCCAGGAGCCTGTCGCATGACAGCTTTGCCGCTGTCATCTTTGCCGGTGACGGAGACGTCGTATTTGTCACCAGCTTTCAAATTCACAACAATCGTTCCCGGCACCATAACCATTGGCGCTGGCTTGCCGGGCCGGAAAAACGTGACAGATTTGAGGATCAGTGTCGTTCCACCCGCTTGATTCTTTGCTTCGATCGAAAGCATCGCCGTCTTCTTCTCATCTTTACCCGTGTCTGGTGGCAGCATTGGGAAGCCATGTGAAGAGTCCAATGTGAACTCCGCCTTGACCTGCTTGCCTGGCGTTATCAACAGCGGCACTTTCATTTCAGGATTCAACCAAACCTGGACTGCGATTACTTCGGACTCCTGATCGATTACCTGAATCGTACCCTTCAGCTCGCCATCAATGTCTGTCGGGGACTGACTGAGCTTCACGTTTTCGGCGCTGAGTGTCGGTCCGGTTTTGTCGAGCGTAAAGCGCACGCCCGAAGTAATCGGTGCCTCGGGTGCGCCTGAACGTGCCAGTTCCGCGTTAAGGTCGTAAGTGCCGTCCTGCACGGGTTTCTGGCCTAGAGTGAAAGCAGAAACGACATACGGCTCAGTGGCTGTGGAGAACTGCCACACACCGTTCGCACCTGCCGTGATTCTGACCGTCTCAACTCGGCGGTTTCTGACTTCAAATGGTGTGTCGCGGACGAGAAGCCGATCCTCTGTTCCCTGCCGCAGGAAGTAGAGTTGCAGTTTCCAGCCTTCGTCAAACTGACCGCCGTGTATAAACACTCTAGCCGTCAGTTTTGCCTTGTCCCAGTTTTCGCCCAGCAGCAGATTCGGCGCTGTGGCAGCGAGCTTGACTTCGGCCGCATTATCAACCGAAAGAAACGTGCGAACCTGAGCACGATCGCCTTCCAGAAGTCGCGGAACGCCATCAACCAATGTCCACCACCATCCATGCGGAACACCCGCGACAGAAACGCCGAATTCCAACCCGTCTTTACTCAGGATCTTCCGGATCTCAGATGAACGGAACGGAATTCTGAACGTATAGCCGTCTGCATTCAGGGTCGGGGTCGTGAACCTGGCTTCCGGCAGCATGAGACATTGCTGTAGCTTTGGACTCAGTTCCACATCAGCAGGCAGTTTCGTCGGCCACAGCCCTGCGGCATCATCGTACGGAGCGCGCACCAGCGGAATCACCAGCACATCTTCTGCAGGATCGTATTTCGGTTCCGGTCGGAGGAGCACGTCTTCAGGACCAAGCAGCCGTGGAGTGATTGAAATCTGAGACGTCACTCTCCTCGACAGATCTTCTGGCAGACCGTCCGGCGTAATTTCAAAAAGTAATCCGCGTGAAATCTCAGGCGCAGACTGTATCGTAATCGGTGCCGCACCTTCCGCAGGCGGCGCGGCGGGGCTCTGATACGGGATATCGACCACTGTCTCGCCGTCAGGAAAGACCAGTGGTTCCGGACGTGACCACGCAACTGCGGTGCTGCCTGCATGAACGGCCCTGATGCGAACGCTGTTTGAAATGCCCTTTGTTCGCCGCAATCGCAGCTTCAGTTGAGACGGCACATCCATCTCCGTCATGGGATCCCATGTCGATGGCAGCAATCGCAGGCGGAGACTATTCTCACTCTGCATTTGCTGAAGCGTGATTTGCCGTTCGGGTTGCCCTTCCTTGACCTGCCAGACTTCAATTTCCCACGCGTTATCAGCTGGCGGCATGAGTCTTGTCGTGACCTTCCTGACGGCCGCTCCGTGTTTATCAACGGCCACGATCGTCAGTGGCGTCGGAGCCAGAGGTGCTTTTCGCAGCATCAAATCGAGCGACACGTCGGTTTCGCTGCTGGCATCAACCGGCACTCTGAACCAGTTTCCGTCCTTTCCTGCCTTCGCATTTGTCAAGTCGATGGCGTCGTTTTGATTCGTCACAAAGAGTTCAGCCACGTCGCTGACCCGTACGCGGATTGTGACCCTGAAGTCGTCAGAAGAAACCTCGTCGTCCGGATTCAATACTGCGATCGACACCCCGTCCTGACTCGCTTTTTCCTCCGGAAGAGCCTGCTGAATCCTGGAATACAACATGCGATTCTCAAGCGACGTGGCTCGAACACGGCGGCTTACATCTTTGGATAAGATCGTCAGAATCTCATTCTCCGGGACAAACTCTTCAGAATCATGGAACGATTTCAACTTCTTCATTGCCCCGATCCAGCGACTTCGCAGCAGGCTGGCCATCGCAACGCGGCGTGCCGGGACGTCGGTTTTACTTTCGGAAATCGCTGTGACCAGATCCCTCCAGCACTGCCAGTCAGCTGTCGATTCAGTCGATGATGTCGGTTCGATGGCATGCACCAGCCGCAAGGACCAAAAGCTGATCCAGATCCCGGACCTGCCCGAAGGCTGCGATGGACGACTGGCAACGCCGACATGCTGCCGCGTCAGCAGCTGGAGGTGTTTTTCACGGTCCGGGTGTGGAATCGTAAGCAGCTGCAGCACTTCCGAAGCCGAAACGGACTTTGGATCGCCCAGCCGTCCAGCAACATACTCATGAAGTTTTCGGTAATGCCTCTCGTCGGATTCCGTGACTGCTGAATCGGGCTTCGAAAAGTCCCTTGTGAGCTGAAACATGGCTTCGATATGATCGCGATTGAATCCCACAGGCTCCAGCTGGCCGACAGGAAAGTCGCCTGCCGTCAGGGACCCCTCGACGGCGTTTGCGGCCATGTTGCCAGCAGCAGACAGTTCAGCTTGCGGAAGTGACGTCTCTTCAAGGCGCATCGCAAGGTACTGGATCAGAAAAGGTATTTCGAACCGCTGCGCGTCCCGGATCTTCGTCAGTCGGCTACTGGCTGCCAGCTGTTGCTTCAACTTGTCAAACGTCTGGCGTGCTTTGGCCAGTCGATCTTCCGCCAGATTTTTTCCCTCGGGTCCAACACAAAGCCAACGTTCGGCTGCGTGCAGCGTCCGGAGAACTTCATCCAACTCCGGCGCAATTTTCTGCCATTGATCGTGTCGCAGCCTTTTAACATCGGGATCCTTTCCGGCAGCCAATTGCAGTGTTTGATGCCTTAAATCCAACAACTGATCGAGAGGCGTTGTTGCCGCTGCCAGCCATTCGATATCCTGACCGCTCAGAACTTCTTTGATTGTCGCCAATTGTTCCGGAAAGACATCCTGATCTTCTTTCGGCCAGCGGGAGGCAAGATTCTCTATCAGGAAGATCCGTTCCTGAATCTCGCTGGCCCTTCGCTCTAAATTAGTCTCAAGCGTAATCGACTTCGAAAGCCCCTTCAGATCCTTTGTGACCGAAGCCACCAGTGCCCGTCGCAGTACCCGGTTTTCAAGGATTTCGTCGCGGAGCTCCCTTGGAGCTTTGGCCGGTTCGACACGGAAATCGCGTTGAGTCTGTTGCAACAGCTTCGCTCCCTCGGCGCTGACTTCCGCAGAAGATTCGACAGCAATCCAGTCGTCTGCCGCCTGTTGTCCAGGTGTCGGCGATCGCTCCGCCGCGTCCCGTTCCAATTCTTTCAGCGCTGAGCGAAGAACATCATCGTGCATTGCATCAAATTCTTCACGGTTGCCGGTCATCGCGAAGCGTTCCGCTGCCAGCAGGCTGATGTGCAGTTGAAGCCATTCAACCGGATACAACACTGCAATGACGGATTGATTCGCAATGGCATCTCGTCGAGCCTGAAGTTTCTTTAGCCGTGAAACAGGATCATCTTCAGCTGCGGAATCAACCGACTGGGCCGTCTGCGTCTTCTCGTCTGCTGACTTTGAATCTGCGTCAGCCGGAACTTTGGAATCCGGTACATCCTGAGCTGGGGGCTGATCGTCCGTTTTTTTTGCCTCTGCAAGTTTCGTACTCGGAAGAAGCTCCTTCGTCGCGTCCTGCGGATCGGGCGATTTCATCCAAACCGTCTGGGTTTCACCAAAATGTCCACTGACCCATTGACTGACGTCTGCCTCAAGAGTCGCATACAGTTGCGCCGCCGTTGTCGCTTTTCCCTCGACAAATGCCTGCTCGATGAAATGGCCAAACGCGGTTCCGCGAAATCCTTCGGGGAACGACGCCTTGTCAGCGAACTCTGTGCCTGCTCCGGCAGCCGCAGCGGCCACATACTCCCAACTTCGCTCTCCCTTGTCATTGGCACAGATTACCGTCAGCCCGGAAATGCCAGCCGCGTCAATTTCCTGTTCTACCTGTTTTCGGATTTCGTCCGCCACGGAACCGGATGCCAATCCCGGAGAGCGTCCAGTTAACTCCAGCAGCAGCACAGTTTGAGACGGCGTGCGTTGTTTGATGCCTCCCAGAAACGCGGAAAAACGAATTCGTTCGTCCGACAGCTTCGCGGGGAGCAATTCCAGTTCAATCTTTTCAACACTCTCTTTACCGGCAACACACAAGGCGTCCACGGCACAATAAATTACGAGCTTCTCACCGCTCGCGGGTGAAGTTTCCGCGACAAAATCGGCAACTGATGTGTATGTCTCTGTTTCACTGAATCGTTCTGAATCCGCTTCGTGAAGTCTTTTGGCCAGTTCAATAAGCCGACTGGCGTTCAGTGCAGTGGCTCCGCTGGGCAGCGGTGTGAGTGAGGTCTCGTCCACACGAAACCCGTGCTCCGTCACGACGATGAACCGTAATCGTGGAGCCGCAGTTCCGAATACCAGTACGGCGACGGCCCCGACCAGCAAACTCAGCATTGCACTAACAAAGAAGATGCGGTACCGCCTTGAATCCCGTTTGTTAATTTTCTTTTCCGGACGCCATGAGCGCCCTCGATCGCTGGACACTTCGCGCCCCTTGCCTCGAGATACCCTAGTGCATTGTCAAAGTGTATTGATGCGTGTCACTGGCTCTGTCAGTGTTCTCCATCGGCATGAAACACTGGCAGAGCCAGTCGCAGACGCCCCATCAATCCATCACTGACAGAGCACTAGCCATGCTCGGAGCGCAGCACTTCGTGCTTCCAGCGAGCCACCCGATCACGCAAACTCAGCGTACCAAATCTCTGTCCGACATGAAAGCTCGTGCGCGAGCTTTTCGTCGTGGAGTGAAGCTGGCCGCGGGCGTCGTCCACAACGCAACGGAACCGCACATCGACCGTCAAGCAGAGATTCGGGGCAATCTCGGCTCACTTTCTGGCCGGAATCGACAGACGTTCCAGGGCAAAAAAAACGCCCGGCACAAAAGCATGTGCCGGGCGTGTGCGTGTTTTATGATCTGCCGCGAATTCACAATCAGCCGAATTCCGGGCGTCGGCGTTCGAGTTGTTCTTTCAGGCGAGCGACAATGCTGGAGTGCATCTGGCTGACGCGGGACTCGGACAATCCCAGTGTGTTGCCGATATCCTTCATCGTGAGTTCTTCGTAGTAATACAGAATTATGATCAGGCGTTCGTTGCGATTGAGTCCTTTGGTGACCAGTCGCATCACATCCATTTTCTGGATGCCGACCGTCGGGTCTTCGCACTTAATGTCTTCGACGACATCGACTTCGCGAACATCTTTGTAGCTGTCAGTCTCGTACCATTTCTTTTCAAGACTCACCAGATTGACCGCGCTGGCGTCGGACTTCATCCGTTCAAATTCCTGAATCGGCAAGCCCATCTGTTCAGCGATTTCAACTTCTGTCGGCGGACGACCTACACGAGCTTCAACAAGCTTGCGTGCGGCTTCCACCTTGCTGGCTTTGCTGCGGACCAGTCGTGGAACCCAGTCCATCGTACGCAGCTCGTCCAGCATTGCGCCTCGAATACGAGGTACGCAGTAAGTTTCGAATTTGACACCTCGGTCCATGTCAAAGGCTTCGATGGCATCCATCAGGCCAAAGACTCCGGCAGACATTAAGTCATTCAGGTCCACGCCATCGGGGAGCTTCGCCCAGACTCGTTCGGCGTTGTATCTGACGAGCGACAGATACCGCTCCATCAAACGGTTCCGCAGATCCTGATTGCTCTGATCCTGCTTGTATGCAACCCAGACATCAGTAACGTCTTCATTGACCCTGGTAGCCATTCAATCCTCCGTGACGAACAGCAAGTGCCCGAAACTCAACACAATTACGTATCGTTGAGTATCGGTCCGACTGGTATCGAAGTTCAGCAGAATCGCTACAACTGGGTTATTCGACAGAAATCATGGTGACCGATGTTACGAATCCGAAAAACAGATTCATAAATCCGGCGTCATTCTTCCTGTCAATCGGCGTTGTGTTGATTTCCTGAGCTTCGAACGGCACTCCGCAGCGTTGTTCGATCTGTGTGTTATTACTTGTAATTCTGTTCTGACCCGGCCAGACCGACTTCACGTCTCAAGTGATTCGTGTGCCGGTCTGACGTGGCGGGCGGGTTGATAACGCAGGCCGGATTGTGCTGTCCAGACAGATGGAAGCATGATTTCTGCGCTTTCGATGAAAATGTCCTGTGTTCGGCATTTTCAACCGGACACATGCCGCCGGGTCGGCAGAAAGGATCGCAAACCAGGATTCACGAACGTCTGAACCGCAGCTGAAATGCAGAATCTGCAGAAATGGACGTTGGACGCACGCTGAATTGCGTTTGGCTACACTTGTGAGTAGCCTGCCTCGCCCCGCGTCGGTACCTGCGAGTGTTCTGCAGAGAATTGCGGCATTTTATGGCACGGATCTGTGTTGAATTATGGTGAATCTGTCCGGACTCAATCCTCCACAACGTGAAGCCGCGTCAATTCTGTCGGGGCCGTTGCTGGTCCTTGCTGGAGCAGGCACCGGGAAAACTCGTGTCATTACGTACCGCATGGCCAATCTGATCGCGCACGGAATTCGCCCGGATCGAATCCTGTCCGTGACCTTTACGAATAAAGCCGCCAAAGAGATGAAGGAGCGGGCCATTCATCTGATCGGGCGTCAGTTTAAGCTGCGTCCAGTAGTCTCGACGTTTCATGCCTACTGCGTGCGGGTCTTGCGGGAAGACATTGATTGTCTGGGCTATCCGAAGAAATTCGCGATCTACGACCGCAACGATCAGGAATCGGCCGCACGCACGGCTCTGCGAGACATCCGCCTCGGCGACGGTGCCATGAAACCAAGTGATCTGATTAACCGCATCGGTCGCTGGAAAATGCACGGAATCCAGGATCACGAAGCCAGCGGCCACACGGAAACGGATTTTGATCTGATTGCCGCGATGGGCTACAAACGCTATCAAAAGCAGCTTCGCGCTTGCGGAGCCGTGGATTTTGACGATTTGCTGCTCCTGACAGTCAAGCTGTTTCAGGAATTTCCAGACGTTCTGCAACGACACCAGTCCAGATTTGATCACGTCCAGATTGACGAGTATCAGGACACCAATGGAGTCCAGTTTCAATTGATCGAAGCACTCGTGAAGCCCCATCGGAATCTCTGTGTGGTGGGCGACGATGATCAGTCGATTTACGGCTGGCGCGGTGCGAATATCGAACACATCATCAATTTCGCCGGCCATTTTCCAGGGGCTCGGATTGTGCGACTGGAAAACAACTATCGCTGCACCGACAAAATTCTGGAATGCGCGAATCGGCTGGTGAAACATAATCGGCAGCGGCATGACAAGACACTGATCCCGAATAAGAAGGCGGGGTCCCCGATTCGGATCCAGGTGTTCGACGACGAAACGGCGGAAGCGGAAAACGTGGTCAGTGAAATCGCCTATCTAATCAAGGAACTGGGCGTCAAGGCAAAGCATGTGGCGATCCTGTTTCGCACGAACGAACAGCCCCGAGTCTTTGAACAGGAATTTCGTCGGCAGCAGGTTCCGTACTTACTGGTCGGTGGCCAGTCCTTTTATGACCGCCGCGAAATTCGCGACCTGCTGGCATACCTGAAGACCATTGACCAGCCGCGTGATGAAGTGAGTCTGCTGCGAATCATCAATACGCCGACACGCGGCATCGGGGCGACGACGACGGAAAAAGTGATCCAGATGGCCGTCAAGAAAGGCACTGCTTTCTGGGATATCCTGCCTGAAGCCAGCGCAGCGGGCGCGATCCCAGCCAAGGCCCTCAAGGCGATGACGGAATTCCGCAGTCTGCTCCAACGCTATGCTGCTGCGATGCACGAAAATCCGCAGCAACTCGCGGAGATCTGTCGTCGTCTTGTGTCAGAAATTAATTACGAAGCCGAAATCGTCAAGCAATACAAAGAAGAAGCTCAGCAGGAAACCCGCAAAACGGTGCTCGAAGAATTTATTAATTCCATCGGTCAATACGTAGAACGAGCAGAAGATCCGTCACTCTCAGGCTTCCTGGAAACGACAGCCCTGATGGACCGCGAAGACGAAGCGGATCGTGATGAGAAACAGGACAAGGATGCCGTGCGTCTGATGACGCTGCATTCTGCCAAGGGCCTGGAGTTTCCTCGTGTCTATCTGGTCGGCATGGAAGAAGGCTTCCTGCCGCATAAACGCAGCATTGATGCCGACTCAGAAAAGGACATCGCCGAAGAACGGCGTCTCGCCTACGTAGGTGTCACTCGCGCGATGGATCATCTGACTCTGACGCGCGCCAAGTCACGCATGAAATGGGGCAAACGTCGCGAAACCCTCCCGTCGCGATTCCTGTTCGAGATGCAGTTGGAACCTGGCGAGGCGCTGCCGGAGGAACATATCAGCCGCGAGGAGGAAGGCCCCGGCACGCCCATTCTGCCGGTCGGCGAACAATCTCCGTTTGTCCCTCGCCCGGCGCTGCGTCCCATCCGCCAACAGCCCGCCGCCGCACCCAACGAACTCGAAGCCCCGCCGTTTTGAGTCCGCGACTCATTCGTCCGTGCTGATGACAGTCGATTTCCTGTTCTCCCGCGAAGTTTTTCAGACGTCGGTTTGTAGAAGTCAGGTCTGGTCTGGCAGAAAAATGATCGGCGAAAAAAGACAGACCACAACCGGAGGTCATTCAGCGATTCATTTTTCTGCCGATGTATTCCTGCGTTGATGACAACGCAGCTCAGTCATTTGTGGCCTCTGTCCCCAAAGATTCCAATCGCTTAAGCCACGCTTCGAAATGTGGGCATTGAGCGCGAATTTTTTCCAACCCAATTAGTTCCGCGACTTGCGGACCGAACGTTGGCTTCGAGCCTTCGTATTCTGGAAACTCGCTGGTAATCCGCTTTGACGGCGCTGTGTGCTGTCCATCGTTGATCCATTCTGGATTCGCAACGCTGTCAGCAATCTTCTGCAGGGCCGAAATCTGTGATGTTGCATTTTCAAAGAAGAGCTCAAATTGGGACACATCGACAAACAGGTATGTCTCGTACTCGTGTAACTGGATGAATGGTATAAATCGATGGTCGTTTGTTGTGCCTTCCCAGGACGATTCAAGAGCTTCGACCCATTTGTACGGGTTATTTCGTAACCGCTGAGCTTCATGAGCACCTGGAAAGTCGTTGTGCAAGGCGTATAAGTCGATCATTGTCGTGAAGAACACATCACTTGCTGATTCCTGCGAAAGAAAGCGAACAATATCGTTCTGCATTGCATGAAAGTGCCTGCCCCCACCACGATGCACTTTACCCTTTTTTCGACCATGGGCGATCAGCACGGGGTTATGCATGTAAACACCAAACTTCGCCAAATGCGGTTTCAGCACCGAATCTGCAAACGTCTGTTCGGTTTGACCCTCAGCGAACAGGTAAAGACGAGCCATCAGTGCGGACCTCCGCCAACGATATTCTTCTCCCAGACTTCCCCCAGCGAGTAGTCCTCCAACCAATCGTTGAGCTTTTCCGCGTTCGGCCGCTCAAATCTGGATGCTTCGCCATCGCGCTCAACTACAACGATGTCGTCTGCATCGAAGCTGTCCAGAAAAGTGCTGGACTGTGTGCTGACAAGTACTTGAGTGTGATGACTTACTGCTTGAAAGAGTGAGGCAACCACGTTTAAAGCGAACGGATGGAGTCCCAATTCAGGCTCGTCAACGACAATTAGGCAGGGAAGGTCATCGTCCGGTTGCAACAGCAGGGAAATCAAACAGATCGCACGCAACGTGCCGTCTGAAAGTTGGTGCGGACCGAACACAAGATCTGACTTTCGATGTCGCCAGTTCAAGATAATGTCTCTGCCGTTGGGACCGGTTGGTTCCAAGTCAAAGTCATCAAAGTATGGAGCCACTTGCCGGATTGTGGTGACAATTCTCCGGTAGACCGTCTCTTTCTGTGACTTGAGTTTACATAGAATCGCCGCCAAATTTGCTGCATCCGGCATAAGCCAACGATTGTCGCCGACATAACAGTAGTTCCGGACTCTGGCAGTTGGTGACGTATCATGAAAATGGTAAACCCGACAGTGACTCAGCAGATGCCGAAGAGCTTTTGCTGTTGGCTCACCTTCGGCAGCTTTGTCGCCAATCTTCGATTCTTGATGGCCTGCTCCGAGGGGTACGACAAGAGGTGATTGGTAAGAATGTTGATGGAAGCGAAGATTCTCTTCTGCAAAGACCAGTGAGTCCCCAGTAGCGTGAAACAACCGCATCTGGTACGTGTCCGTGCCACGCTCAACCTCAAATTCAAGCTCAGCTTCCATCTGGGGCGTTACCTTAGGCCCAAAATGGAGATTTGCTGTCGCTCGGCCTGTTTCTCCAATATGCTGTTGCAATCGCCCGGCCATAAGTTCATTCATCAGCTTGAAGAACGAGATCAAATTGCTTTTGCCTGCCCCGTTTGCGCCGATCAGGACGTTGAGGTTGCGCATCTCCAGCGTCGTGGCCTTAATCGATCGGAAGCCTTCAATTCTTAATTTACGAAGTTTTGACATCTTGTTTTTCTTTTTCTTCCTGATGGTCAGCCAGTCGTATGAGAACTTGGCGTTCCCAACTCCCGCCCTCTGTTGACTGGAACGTTCTTGAACAAAGCATTTGGCGTGAATAGTGGCTGCTATGTAGCCGAATTTCGAGCGAGTTAAATGCTCCTTGCCCGTTGCAACTTTAAGTTCGGGCCGGAGGAGGCTCCTGCAATTGACTCAATAATGCATCAAGCTCCAATTTCGTAAAGAGCCGATAACCGTTCACCGGATGGCGATGGGCAGCGATCTTGCCAGCGTTCTCCCAGTTGCGGAGAGTGTTCGGTGAAACGCCGAGATACTCAGCAGCTTCCGAGATTCGCAGGAAGTCCCGTAGGTTATCCATCTCAAATTACCTCAAAATCCCTGCACTACCCTTGGTGTGACTCCCAAAACGATCCAAACCTTACCAAACTACGTTATGTTTGTCCATTTCTTGGAGGCTCTGTGGATGTGAACGAACAGACGTCGATCTGTCGTTCGGCAGCGGAGAGTTGTTCGTATTCCCTTTCGTTCTGTTCGAACGGATTCTTCTGGCGGTCATGATTGAGAGAATTGGCGAGCGGAATGCGTCAGGTTGCTGGTACAAAAACTTTGTGCCGGAGGGCTCACGCCGCTCCGCTCGACGCACTCGTTTCTGGCCACGCGAAGCCGAACATCGTGTCCAGCCCGCACAATGACTTTTCCGTGTTCGAAGAACTTGGCGCGGGCTTCGCTGACAACCCAAGTCGAAGAGATGGCAGTCTCAAATCAAAAGTAGCGTGATTCAGCCCTCGGACCTGTTCATACTCTTGTGACTCTTGTGAGTTTTTGTGGCCAGCATTATTCGTTCATTTGTTTTTCGCGCGTCTGCGGTTTGCAGGCCACAAGAAGTTACAAGATTTACTAGAGGTACAATGGAATCAGCGGACCGCGTTCTGGGGCCACGTGCGGACGAGCGCGGCCCGGTGGGCACGCGGTTAAAGGATTCCCCTACAGAGATTCCACCGTTGAGAAAGATTGCATTCCAAGACGCACGTAAAACAGATCGAACTGCGGACTTCCCACGAAGTACCAGAGCACGATAAGGTGGTGAATGAGGTCGCTCAGCACAAGCCCCATGCCGATCATCAGTACTTGCCGCGCGATCTGAGGCCAGCGTCTTTCAAACAACACCGCGATCGGAATCAGCGCGACGCCGATGTCACTGTGATGAATCCGCAGTCCAAACGTTAATATGCCGATCGTCGAGGCCGTGTCACGAGTCGATTCCAGCGGCAGCCCAAATTCCAGCAGGCAGGTGACCGCTTCAAAGATCACCGTCCAGATCACGGTGCCGTTGACAACATTGACTCTTGTCAGAACTCAGCCTACGCACGGAACGTTACGATAGCACATCTTTCAGCACCACACCGTGCACATCGGTCAATCTCATGTCGCGGCCACTGAAGCGGTAGGTGAGTTGTTCGTGGTTGATTCCCAGCAGGTGGAGCATCGTGGCGTGCAGGTCGTGCATCTCCGCCTTGTTCTCAACAGCCTTGTATCCAAATTCATCTGTGGCACCGTAAATCGTGCCGCCCCGAATTCCTCCACCGGCCATCCACATGGAAAACCCATACTGATTGTGGTCGCGACCGTCATTTCCCTGAGCGAACGGCGTCCGTCCGAATTCACCAGACCAAACGACAAGCGTCCGTTCCAGCAGGCCCCGCTGTTTGAGATCGGACAGCAGGCCGGCGATCGGCTTATCGACCGACTTGGCGTTCTTCGTGTGCCCGTCCACAAGGTTGGCATGCTGATCCCACCGATCACCGTTGCCGCCGGGGCACGTCAGCTCGATAAAACGCACGCCTCGTTCCACAAGTCGCCGTGCCAGCAGGCACTGCTTTCCAAACGTCGTGGTGTTAGGAAACTCATCCAGGATGCCGTACATCTCCTGAGTCTCCCTCGTCTCTTCATTCAGATTCATCAGATCGGGAACGGCCAGTTGCATCCGCGCGGCGAGTTCATAATTTCGAATGGCCGATTCCACCTGATCGTCATGCCCAAATCGTTCCGCAGCCTGCTGATCCAGTTGTCGAATGAGGGCCAGCTTTCGCTTTTGAAGTTCGTCGCTCGATTCGCGGCGATTGATGTCCGCCACGGGAGGATCGCTGATGCGAAACACAGACGCCTGATAACTTGCCGGAAGAAATCCGCTGCCGAAATTGTCGAGCCCACCCGGCGGAATGAGTCCGCCATTGAGGACCACGAAGTGCGGAAGATCCTGGCATTCGGTTCCCAGACCATAACCAAACCAGGCCCCCATCGACGGGCGTCCCTGAAGACCGGACCCGGTATGCAAAAAGTAATTTGCATTCGTGTGTTCCGGAAAATTCGATGTCATCGACCGGATCACCGCAAGGTCATCGACGTGCTTTGCCGTATGCGGAAACAGGTCACTTACCGGGATTCCGCTGGCACCATACTGCTGGAACTTCCACGGACTGGCGAGTGTATTTCCGATGTTATTGAATTGCGTCGGCTCAATCTTTGTCGGAAACGGCTTCCCATTCCATTTGTCCAGATGCGGCTTCGGATCGAATGAATCGACCTGCGATACGCCTCCATCCATGTAAAGGAAAATGACGCTGTGCGCTTTTGGATCGAAATGAGTAGGCTTCGGTGTGAGACCCTCATTGGATATTGGTGGTCGTGAGTTTACCTCTTCCGCTCGCGAATTCCCCGACGCCAGCAGATGTGTCATCGCGACTGAACCAAATCCACCGGCAAGGTGCTGAAGCAGTTCCCGGCGAGTCTGAGCCGCAGGACGAAAACGTTGGCAGTGCGTGCTATGCATAACGGATCAACAAACAGGGGGGATGGGCTCGTGGCAGGCGTTGGAGTTTGTCGCGCATTCAGATCCGCTACGCACGACGCCCATCATTGTATCACACTACTTCGCAAAGAAGTATCGGGCTCATCGATTCCGCATCGACTGGCTGGAAATCGACATGCCGGATCGGATACCCTGTCCGACATCGATTGTGTCATTGTGCCAAGGGAATGGGGTCGACTGGGTCTGCTCAACCGAAGCCTGCAAACACGGAAGTTCAGAATCAGTCGGCCCCGTTCCCTTGGCAGAATCACGAAACTTACCGGCAGTCATGGCCGCGCAACGCGGCACTGTCGGGAGATTTCTGCGCCCTTTGGAGCCCTGAACACCGCAGCAGTAGGAAAGTTTCGCGGGAAATATGACATTTTGGGACGAAAATGCGGCGGAGCCGAATCGCAGAGAATGGACAGCGAATTCGCTCACTGTTTAGCAAGCGTTGAAAATGTCGCCTTCCTGAGATTCATTTTTCCGCCGCAGGTGCTCGTTCGCGAATGAAAACACAGTTTTTGTGTTCACCTTGACTGAGTGTTGCTGGCATAGCCCGCCACAAGTGTCGTCGCACTGTCCGCTGGACGAGTCGGGCTTTGCATTCACATCAATACTGATCCACAAGATATCGAATCAAGTCCGTCGATGTGACAATCCCCGCGAGCTTTTTCCCATCGACAACGGGCACGGAATGAAACCCGCTGCTGCTGAGCAACTGGGCGGCATCGCGCACTGTGCCAGAAAGTGGCATCGTTACCGGATCAGCTTTCATGACGTCTTTGAGCTGGTACGTGTGGTCGAGCATCGCGTCGAGACTGCGGACGTCCTGATTGCCGAATTCGCCAAAGCTGATGCGCAGAAAATCCGTCCATGTCAGGATGCCGACAATTTCGTTGCCCCGGACGACTGGCAAATGATGAATTCCGGAATACTCAAACAGCCTGCGAGCCGTGGAGACCGGATCATTGTAGTCGAGTTTGACGACGTCTTTCGTCATCACATGAGACACCGAATCGTTCTTGCGCATGCGTAATTTCCTCTTGAGTTTTGTGGCGTACGCGCAGCAATCGGCGATTCGCTCGCACGATCGTCTGCACGGTTCGTTCCGTGGCAATAAGTGTGCCAGACTCGTCGAAGAACCTCTCGAGAAATAACTGTCTCTTTTTACAACGCCGTTAAGGATTTATCGTCGTGTTTTCACACGGTTTCTCGAAGTCCCTTCTCCCCCTGGAAGGGGGAGAAGGTGGCCGGAGGCCGGATGAGGGGGTTATTCGCTGGATCTGACACTATCAAATACTTAACGGCGTTGCCCCTCACCCTGCCCTCTCCCCTTCCAAGGGAGAGGAGGATGCGGTCAATTATTTCTCGAACGGTCCTAACCGCGTGCCCAGCGGGCCGCGCTTGTTCTGTTTGAGATTTCGTATTTGAGATTTCGTATTTGAGATTTGAAATTTGAAATTTGAAATTTGAAATACAAAGCGCGGGGCGTTGCCCACGCGGTTAAACAAAAATGGGTCCTCAACCGCGCGGAATACTTCATATGTCTGCCACCAACGATTCGAAAACTGTGTCGCAGGGGCGCGCTTCAGATTCTCTCATTCGCACAATGTGTGTCAAATTGGCACCACGTGTGTCTCACATTGGTATACATTGGCGATTACTTTTGTTCCAGTGATCGCCACAAATACCATGATGCTATCGTGCGATAGGGTCGCCACTTGTCGGCATGTTGTTCCAGTTCGGACCGAGTCGGTTTTTCCGGCAATTCGTACAATTTCTGAACCGCATTTCTTAGTCCAAGATCGTCCGGGGCGAACACGTCAATCCGACCAAGCGAGAACATCAGAAACATTTGAGCTGTCCAGCGCCCGATACCCTTGATCTGAATGAGCTCTTCAACGGCGTCGTCATCGGATCCCTTGGCAATCCGACGAAAATTAATGGTGCCATCAAGAGTGCAGGACGTCAGATGCCGCAGATAGGTTTGCTTCTGACGCGATACGCCAACCGCCTGCAATTGGTCATCTGACAATGCATCAAGATTCTTCGCCGTCAGTTTTCCTGCAGGCAGCAACGCCTGTAATCGTCCGCGAATCGTCCGAGCGGCAGCCACAGAGATCTGCTGTGAGAGGATTGATCGCACCAGAATCTCGTATCCCCCCGGATCAGGCTTCAATGTAAATGGCCCGACATTTCGCACGACGCGCGCAAGCGAAAGATCATTCCTGCAGAGAACTCGCAGACCCTTGCGGACTTCAGTGGAATCAAACTCCATTGGGAGTTCTCAATCTGTAAAATGCAGGTTCAAGGTTCCGCCAGGGCCGTCAGTGCATCGATCACCTGCTGGTCGTGGCCATCGACCGACACTTTTTTCCAAACCTTTGCCACGACACCCTTGGCATCAATGAGAAACGTCGATCGTTGAATCCCCATTGAGATCTTGCCGTACATGTTTTTTTCGCGCCAGGCACCGTATTGCTCTGCCATCGTGTGGTCAGTGTCGGCCAGCAAAGGAAAATTCAGACTGAACTTCTCGGAAAACTTTTTGTGACTCGTCACGTCATCAGCACTGACGCCCAGCACAACTGCACCAAGCTCCTGGATTTCCGCCAATCGATCGCGAAAAGCACACGCCTCTTTTGTGCAGCCGGGGGTGTCGTCTTTGGGATAGAAGTAAAGCACAACCGGCTGTCCTTTAAGTTGCGACAACTTTATGGTCGAGCCGTCTGTCGCTTTAAGTGAAAATGCAGGGGCTTTTGCCGGTGGTTCAATCCAGTCTGCCATTGAGGGTTGTTCTTTCGAAATAAATGGATGTTAAGGCTAAAAAACATGTCCAGTACTCTCAGGCATCAGGTCTTTGCCGTGTTGCCTGAGTTATCGACGGAAATTTTTCCGCCGTCTTTCGTCAGCGATTCTTTCAGGCTGATAAAATCGGAAAGCAGAAAAATCACAGTCACAAATGCCAGCACGATCTCAGTCATCGTAATAAACTTGGCAGGAACTGTCTGAGGCGTGACGTCACCATATCCGAAGAATGTAAAGTTCAGCGTGCTGACGTACAGAAATTCAAAGACCAGTTCGAATTGCGTCGGCGATTTGAGTACAACGCTGAAGCTCTCCGGACTCAGTGTTTGTAGGCAATGATAATCCAGCCCAAACGACAGAATAATCTGCACCATGTTGACCAGCATTAGCAACATGAAGCGATGATAGGCCATATTGGACCGAGTCGCCTCAGCGAGCTGACGAATGTTCTCGGCACCAAAGAACGCTGTTTTCGCGAGACTGATCACGATCAAAACTGTGAGCGCCATCACGACCGACACATCGGACTTCAGCAACTCCAGCGATGCAATCCATACTCCCGCGATAATGGCAAACTCGACGAGATTCCGCATCACCATAAAGTGGCCTCAAAGTCGCGACGCTAACGGTTGAAATCGTGCCTGCCGGAGTCATCTTCTGAGTTTAAGTCAGCGACGGCAAGTCAATCGCGAGATCCTCATCAGGTTTCCTGGCGCATGAAAAAGCCAGACGCGCAAGTGAAGCAATCGCGGCATCACTTGCGCCTCTGGCTCGTTCCGGAGGCCAACTGAAACTAATCGTCCACGTCCGACGATATCTCAATCGAGGGCGGTTTCGTCACGTTATCTGCGATTTCTTTGCGAAGGACTCGCACATCTGACGGTGCTTCAATTGAAAGACGAACACGACCGCCACGGACTTCCGTTA
This sequence comes from Candidatus Kuenenia stuttgartensis, assembly GCA_945861465.1. Taxonomy (GTDB): domain Bacteria; phylum Planctomycetota; class Planctomycetia; order Planctomycetales; family Planctomycetaceae; genus SXXK01. Next base: position 13,280 of record CAMAVB010000028.1, on the reverse strand, counting down.
CCGTCACGCGAATGCCTCCTTCGATCTGTATTGATTCCCCGATTTTTCGACTGAGAACAAGCATCTTGCAGGTTCCTTTCCAAAGTTAAAAACGCCCCAAGGGTCCGCCAGGATTTGATTTCCGCGTCCAGATTATCAATCGAAACGCACGAACGTCCGGTTCTAAACGTGGGCTAACGGTGTGTTACGTTAAGTTTTTAGTCCCGCCTTCAGGCTGTTTTTCGCCCGGAATCGACCGCCAATTCCGGCTGAAGCCGAGTCTACGAACGGAATGGTCACTAAATCAACACCCCGCTGAAGCCCAGCGACTGACGAACCCATCCCAAATTTGATGGTTTAACATCGCACTAAGGCGAGCGGCAGAAATGAACTTACCGGTACGCCGGACTTCCAGTCCGTCGCATGGTGCTGCTCGACGGACTGGAAGTCCGTCGTACAAATTGCGGATGGTAAGTTCTATCCTGCCGCTCGCCTAAAGGGTGTGGTACCCCATCCATCCATCCATCCTGATCCGACTTAGAACTTTTCGCAGCAGACAGCGAACGCGTAGTAGTTGTTCGCTAACGGAAAGCAAATGTCGTGCTATTTTAAGCGGATCCCGAAAATCCTTCTCATTTTTACGTGGGGTCGGGCCAACTTTCTGGCGAAATCTTCTCAAATTCGCCACAAACAGTAAGGATTCTCTAAATCGAACAGTAGTAGAAACCCCACTCAATAGGTCCCAGCGAACCGCAGAAATGTGCCGTCTGTGGACGCCGAACAATCTAAGCGGAGCCTTCATTTTTGCAATTTGAACCAGTGTGCTTATTTTTGCGTCGAAGCGAAGCTGACCCACAATGCAATCTGCCAAAACGACTGGTGGCGGCAGATCGCGTTCGAGTCATACTCGACGGGAAACCTGTAAGTCATATACCTCAAACAGGTTGCGTCGCAATAGTTCACGGCGGCACAGGGTTTGCAATTCGCGGAATGATTCCTGACGACTCTGCCACTCTGTGCAGCGATCAGTACTTGATCGCGAACAGGTTGGCCTGAAGTGAACCATAATAACTGTGTTGTAGATTTGAGGAGAAGCCGTGGCTAAGTTGCTGACGTTTGACGAAGAGGCGCGTAAGAGCCTGCTGTCCGGCGTATCGAAATTGTCCCGAGCAGTCGCCAGTACGTTGGGGCCGCGTGGTCGCAATGCCGTGCTCGACAAGGGGTGGGGTGCACCGAAGGTGACGAAGGACGGAGTCACTGTCGCTGAAGATATTGAGCTCGAAGATCCCTATGAAAACGTTGCCGTGCAGCTGGTGAAAGAAGCCGCCAGCAAAACCAACGACGTGGCTGGTGACGGCACAACAACGGCGACCGTGCTTGCCGAAGCGCTCTTCCGCTCAGCACTGAAGTACATCGCTGCTGGTGCCGATGCAATGGCACTCAGTCGCGGTGCGAACAAAGCAGTGGCCGTAGTTGTTGAAGCGTTAGGCAAGATGTCAAAGCCTGTCAAGGCGACTGACCGTGAGTCCATCGCCAAGGTGGCGGCAATTGCCGGCAACAATAATGCTGAGATCGGTGAGATTCTGGCGGATGCGTTGATGAAGGTGGGCAAGGACGGTGTGATCACTGTCGAAGAAGGCCGCCACGTCACCACGGAAGTGGAACTTGTGGAAGGGATGCAGTTTGACCGCGGCTATCTGTCGCCTCACTTCATTACCAATGATGACGAGCAAGAAGTCGTGTTTGACAATTGTCGTATTCTGCTGCACGAAGAGAAAATCTCCAGTGCCAAGCAGATGGTGCCACTGCTCGAGGCGATCTCCAAGGGCGGAGTGCCGCTGTTGATCATCGCGGAAGACGTCGAAGGCGAAGCTTTGGCAACGCTGGTTGTCAACAAGATGCGCGGCATTGTGAAAGTTGCTGCTGTGAAGGCTCCCGGTTACGGAGATCGTCGCAAAGCAATGATGGAAGACATCGCTGTGCTGACAGGCGGGAAGGCGTTTTTCAAGGATCTGGGGATCAAACTTGAAAACGTTCAACTGTCAGATCTGGGCAAAGCGAAGCGAATTCGAATTGATGCCAACAAAACGATCATCGTTGAAGGTGGCGGCAAAAAAGCTGACATCACAGGTCGCGTCGAACAGATTCGCCGAGAAATCGACGGCACAGACAGTGAATATGATCGCGAAAAGCTGCAGGAACGTCTGGCCAAACTGGCAGGCGGAGTGGCTCAGATCAATGTCGGTGCTGCGACGGAGACGGAGATGAAAGAACGCAAGGATCTCATCGACGATGCGCTCGCTGCCACTCGAGCGGCCATCGAAGAAGGTATCGTGCCTGGCGGCGGTGTCGCTTTGCTGCGGTGTGCTGCTGCTCTGGACGAACTGTCGTTGAAAAACGATGAAGAATACGGCGTTCAGCTGGTGAAGGGTGTGCTGGAAATGCCGCTCCGGATGATTGCCGAGAACGCTGGCCTGGATGGGGCGATGGTCGCTAATCGCGTCAAGAAGGAAAAGAAAGTCAACTACGGCTATGACGCTCTGAACGAAAAGTACGGCGATATGCTGGCATTCGGCGTGATTGATCCGACAAAAGTTGTTCGCACATCTCTTCAAAACGCCATGAGCGTTGCAACTCTGCTGATGACCACCGACTGCATCGTGGTGAATGAGCCGAAGAAGGCTGAAGACGAACACCATGACGACCATCACCACGATGGTGGTGGTGGTGGTATGGGAGGCATGGGAATGGGTGGCATGGGTGGAATGGGCGGCATGCCGGGAATGATGTAGCCCGTGGCCTGTCCTCGGTCTCTTATTCACGTGCTGATATCAAATATTTTCTTGTCTGAATTCAATTTACATAACACTCCGGGCTGAGCTCGGAATTTACGGAGCTAACTCGAATGAAAATCAATCCTCTTGATGACCGTGTGGTTGTTCGTCCAAACGAAGCTGAAGAAACCACGGCTGGCGGAATTGTGCTGCCGGACGCTGCGAAAGAAAAGCAGCAGCGTGGCACTGTGATCGCTGTCGGCCCGGGTCGCATGCTGGATAGCGGTGAGCGATCACCGATCAGCGTTAAGGTTGGAGACCAGGTACTGTTTGGCAAGTACGGCGGAACAGAAATCGAAATCGATGGCGAAGAAGTCAAGATTCTGCGCGAGAGCGATATTCTGGCAAAGCTGGTTTAGTCGTGCCTGAAGACAACGACAGGACACTCGTATTCGGGTGTCGTGTCGTTCGCTGACTTTGTCCATTAGTTCACTTGAAAATACCCAAAATCATTGCAGCGACTTAGACGCTGAAGGAGCCTTAGAAGTGGCAAAACAACTGTTATTTGACGATCGAGCCCGACTTAAGCTGCAGCGCGGTGTGGAGACACTGGCGAAAGCAGTCGCTGTCACGATGGGGCCAACTGGTCGCAATGTGATTATCGACAAAAGCTTCGGCAACCCGGTCGTTACTAAAGACGGTGTGACGGTCAGCAAAGAAGTCGAACTCGAAGACCCATACGAGCACATGGGTGCCAAGTTGGTCAACGAAGTGGCCAGCAAAACCAGCGACACTGCTGGCGACGGTACGACCACAGCCACCGTGCTGACTCGTGCAATTTACGGCGAAGGTCTCCGCAGTATTTCACTCGGAGCCAACCCGACTGTTGTGCGGAAGGGCATCGAACTCGCTGTGGAAGCTGCTCTGAAGAGCCTTGAAAAGCAGGCGAAGCCGGTTGAATCCAAAAAACAGATCGCACAGGTCGGTGCAATATCTGCGAACAACGACAGTGCCATTGGTAACATGATCGCGGACGCGATGGAACGCGTCGGTCGTGACGGCGTGATCACTGTTGAAGAAGGCAAGGGTAACAGCACGACCCTGGAATTCGCGGAAGGCATGCAGTTCGATAAGGGCTACATCAGCCCTTATTTCGTGACTCAGGCTGAAGATATGAAGTGCGTGCTGGAAGACTGCCTGATTCTTCTGTTCGAAAAGAAGATCAGCAGCTTGCGTGAGTTCGTTCCGTTGCTGGAAAAAGTGGCTCGATCCGGCAAGCAATTGCTCATCATCGCTGAAGACATTGATGGCGAAGCATTGACAGCACTTGTGGTCAACAAGCTGCGGGGCATCCTGAAGATCTGTGCTGTGAAGGCTCCGGGCTTCGGCGATCGTCGCAAGTCCATGCTGGGTGATATGGCAGTTCTGACAGGCGGCACGCTGATTTCCGAAGATCTGGGGATCAAACTGGAGTCCGTCGAACTGGCTCAAATGGGCAGTGCTCGTCGCGTCGAAGTCACCAAGGACGACTGCACGATCATTGAAGGTGCCGGCAAGCCAGCTGTCATCAAGACTCGTGTGCAGCAGATTCGTGATCATATCGAAAAGACCGACAGCGATTACGACCGCGAAAAGTTTCAGGAGCGTCTCGCCAAGCTGACCGGTGGTGTTGCCGTGATTTCAGTCGGTGCATCCACCGAAACGGAAATGAAGCAAACCAAGGCCCGCATGGAAGACGCACTGCACGCAACTCGGGCAGCCGTCGAAGAAGGCATTTTGCCTGGCGGCGGCGTAGCATTGCTGCGAGCTATTGATGCTGTGAAGAAGGTCGAAGTCTCTGGTGACGAAGCGATCGGCGTGAACATTATCATCCGCGCTCTCGAAGCCCCGGCTCGCACGATCGCCAGCAATTGCGGCAAAGACGGCGCTGTGATCGTAGACGAAGTCCGGCAGCTCAAGGGTGCCATGGGTTACGATGCTGCGAAAGATGAATATGTCGATATGTTAGCAGCCGGAATTCTGGACCCGACAAAGGTCGTGCGAAACGCGCTTTCCAATGCAGCGTCAATTGCCGGACTGATGCTGACGACTCAGGTTCTCGTCACAAAGATTGCAGACGCAGACGGCGGTAAGAAGTCAGCTTCCGAAGGCGTTGTGCGTTAGTGATGCAGGACAAGGCTCATGGCGGGTCCGCTGGGATTGCGTGATGCCTGAGGTCCTGATCTTGAATCTGCGGGGCACCAGCGATGGTGTCCCGCGTTCGTTTGTAGCGATAACACCCGACAGACAAATCACCTGGTTCGAAAGACATGACTTCCCACTTCCGGCTGGCGATCGATACTTCTCTCTCTGGTTTCTTCTGATGACGACTCAGCGATGCTACTACGAAGTGCTCGGCGTGGTCCGCACTTCATCGACGGACGACCTCAAGAAAGCCTACAAGAAACTGGCGCTCAAGTTTCATCCGGATCGCAATCCCGACAACGAAGATGCCATCAATTCGTTTAAGGAAGCGGCCGAAGCGTTCGAGGTTCTCAGTGATTCCGACAAACGCGCGCGGTACGACCGTTTGGGTCATGCTGGCGTACGCGGTGCAGCAGGCGGCGGTGCGGGGTTCCAGGACGTCAATGATATTTTTGGTGCATTTGGAGATCTGTTCGAAGGCTTTGGATTTCAATTCGGCGGCGGTGGCGGCGGTGGCTCACGTGGTGGTCGCCGTTCCGGGGCGACGCGAGGCGAATCGTTGCAGACGAAAATTCGCATTGACCTGACCGAAGCATTTAATGGCTGCAAACGCGAACTTCGTATCTCGCGGCATGAAGCCTGCGACACCTGCCAGGGTTCCGGCTGCAAACCGGGGACTTCACCTGTGAAGTGTGCCACCTGCGGCGGCCAGGGTCAGGTGATTCAGTCTCAGGGATTTTTCAAGTTTCAGACAACGTGCCCTGCGTGCCGTGGACGCGGGACGGTCGTGAAAAATTCCTGCTCATCATGTAACGGCCAGGGCCGGTTGCTGAAGGAAGTCACACGGGAGATTTCAATTCCCGCAGGAATCGATGCGGGAATGCAGATGTGTCTGCGTGGCGAGGGTGAAGCCGGACTCAACGGCGGCCCACGTGGCGATCTGTTCGTTGATGTCGATGTTAAAAAACATCCACTCTTTCAGCGTGAAGGACAGGATCTTATGTACCGGCTGCCGATCACGTTCGGTCAGGCAGCACTGGGCGCGGAAATTGAGATCCCGACGTTGAAGGGGCCGGAATCACTGAAGATAAAGCCCGGGACGCAACCGGGCGAAATCAATCGGCTCCGCGGCCTGGGGATGCCGGACCCGCGCGGCGGAAATGGACGAACGGGTGATCTATTGGTCGAGATTCAGATCGAGGTACCGCGAAAATTGTCCACGGAACAGGAAGAACTGCTGCGAAAACTCTCCGAGCTGGATCACAAAGACGTGATGCCGCAAAGCAAATCTTTCTTCGAAAAAGTGAAACAGTTCTTTTCGGGGCAGGAAGAGACAGAAGAATAGGGATTATGCATGACACAAGCAGAACCAAACGCCAACAACTCTGAACAATCCGCTGCGGCTGGCAACGAGTCGGTCGTCGATGCATTCGCGGACGCATTGGCGCAGGATTCGGGGTCTTCGATCGTCAAAGCTGAGATGCAGTCACAGATTGATGACCTGCAGAACCGAATGATCCGCATGCAGGCCGACACGGACAATTTCAGGCGACGAATTCAGCGGGAGCAGGACGACTCCCGCAAATTCGAATCGTTGCGACTGTTGCGAGATATGCTTCCCGGACTCGACGGACTCAATCGCGCAGTCAGCAGTGCGGAACAAACGGGGGACATGCCTACCTTGCTGAACGGCATCAAAATGGTATCGCAGCAGTTTCGGGATACTCTGAAAGCTTACGCCGCAGAACCGATTGACGCGCTCGGAAAACCGTTTGACCCGAATCTCCACGAAGCACTGACTCAGATTCCTTCAGCCGAACACGAACCGATGACTGTCCTTCAGGTCGTGGAAATGGGTTACCGTCTGCATGATCGAGTCGTCAGGCCGGCCCGAGTGATTGTGTCCTGTGCCCCGCCAAATGCGTAGTCAAGTGTTGTCGTGTAAGCGGAATGCCGCCAGCCGCCAGTTTTCCCTGTGTTTCCAGTGTTTCCTGCTTTGTTTCTAGATGTGACTTTATGCCAACCTACGAATATCGATGCAACGCTTGTGATCACAAGTGGGAAGAATTTCAGTCGATCAAAGTTGAGCCGACGAAAAAATGCCCAAAGTGTAAAAAGGCAAAGGCCGAACGGATCATCAGCGCCGGCGGCGGGATCATCTTCAAAGGCTCCGGATTCTATCAGACGGATTACCGCAGCGAGTCGTACAAGAAGGGCGCGGAAGCGGCGAAGAAAGCCAGTGATACCTCGACGGCAACAACGTCCGATGCGGCCAGGACGGACTCAGGCAAGTCGGAATCCAAACCCACCCCGACGCCAAAGAAAGAATCCGGCGATTGATTTGCGATTCCAGTGGCTTGGACATTCATGTCCGACGCTACCAAGCGACATTCACGTGACGTATGTCAACTCGCCACAAGAATCTTCGTCGCCGGCGATGTGAGTTGCCAATGCGACGGACATGAATGTCCATCCTACTGAGCTGCATCTTTGACATCGACATCAATTGCGCAGTCATTTACGGTGTTTTCGCTTCACGCATCTCGCGGCGCGCGTCCTGTTCTTTTAGTTTCTGACGCTTGTCGTGCAGCTTGCGGCCTTTGCACAAACCCAGCCTGATCTTGACCAACCCGCGCTGAAAGAACACATTCAGCGGAATAAGCGTCAGGCCATCATTGTCTGCGCTTTCAATGAACTTGCGGATTTCGCGCCGCCTCAACAGCAGTTTCCGCTTTCGCTGCCGCGCGTGGTTGTAAATCGATGCCTGAGCGTACTCAGCGATATCGCAATCGACCAGCCACACCTCGTGATTATCGACGCGAGCGTAGGCTTCTTCGATGGAAATCTTGTTGTTTCGGATGCTCTTGACTTCGCTGCCCGAAAGCACAATTCCGCAGTCGATTTCGTCCAGCACATCGTACTCATGCCGCGCGCGGCGGTTCGTGCAGACGATTTTCCGATCTTCATCGCCGTCGGATTTCTTTTGCGACGCTTTGTTCTTATTCTTTGCCATCGTGGAGTGACAGTGCCTGCGAGAATGAATTTGACTGTGTGGTCAGTATAACTCGTGCAGGCACGCTGGAATACTCAACCATGACTGCGATTCGCAGGAGAGGGCAGGGTGAGGGGGCTTTTCAACGACAATCCAAGTGCGAGGTCAGGGCTTCCAGCCAGCAGGCAGGTGCAGAGACCACACTTCGTTCGACAACGGCTGCGCATGGCCTCCCCCAATCCAGAGTTTGTCCTTGAAAACAAAGACCGAATGCTCATGGCGTTCCTTCCAGGTCGTCTTCGTCTGCAATTGTTCCCAGGTCTTTCCGTCCTGCGAGTGCCACACATCACCCCAGTTCGTTGACGGGTTGTTCGACCAGCCACCGAGTACCCACATCCGATCCCGGTACGCCGCCGCTGAGAACCACAAACGCGGCGACCATGGTGCGGCCTCGGTTTCAAGAGTCCAGTGTACACCATCGTTCGACGACCACACATCGTTCTTCGCGTGGTAGTCAGGCACGTAATTGCCGCCGCCGAAGAGGTAAATCCTGTCGTTCAGCACAACTGCCTGATGATAGGCGCGCGGTGACCAGGCGGCGTTCGCGGTTTCGAGCTTCCATTCTTTACCGTCGGCGGAGGACCACACATCATTCTTCAGGCTTTTGTCGTCGCCGAAGTAATAATTCTCCGTGCCGCCAAGCATCCATAAACGCCCGCGAAATTCAACAAGACCAGCAGCAAGTCGTGGCGTCCATCCTGCGGCGGCGGTAACTTGCTCCCATGTCACGCCATCGGTCGATGACCACACTTGATTACTCGCCGAGTGTCCCGGCAACCGCCCGTTGTACCATCCACCCATGATCCACATCTTGTCCTGAAACGTGATGTTCATCGGCAGATCGCTGTGCAGCCACGGCGCGTTGCCGGCGACTTGTTTCCACTCCTTGCCATCCGCTGAAGCCCACACATCGCGTGGCGGTGCCTCAAACGACTGGAACCAGCCGCCCATGATCCAGAGCCGGTCGCGAAAGACATATTCCGCCTGCGAATCCCGTGCTTGCCACGGAGCATTGCCTTCGAGTATCCAGTCAGGTGCCGGATCCTGTGCGTGAGCGGCGACACTCATCACAGTGAAAAGAGTGAAAAGCACGATTTTCATGGCATGATTCTCCGATGCTGGCCGGTATCAGAAAGTGTGAATTCGGCAAACCAACATACAACCAAAACGTGGAAATAAAACACAGCACGGACATACAGGAGTGATGAACGGCGGGCGCGTTGACCGGTTCCGCATCATCGACCCTGCCAGAATCCCGGAGCGCGAGACGTGTGTGCAACCGCAATAATCGTGAGCGCGTCACCAGGCTGGCGATAGATGATCAGATATGGAAACTTACGCATCTGTAAATACCGATGGCGATCATCAAATGCAGGAAAACGATCTGGTGAATCAGCAATCCGACGGAGTGCACCATCGAATTCTGATTCAAATTCCAACGCCAATTCGGGGTTTCGATCGGCGTACCAACACAGAGCTTGAGTAAAATCAGTCGCTGCCGCTGAGCAAATTTGAATGCGATTCATTCCGACAGACCAGCCGCACGTCGAGCACGACTACGCACACTTTCCCAATCATCGATTGCCATTCCACCGTTGTCCAACAGATCGCTGCGCCGTTTCGCCTCAGAAACCCACGAGGGAGATGGCGCAGCCCAGTCTTCCGGGGCAACTTCATCCCAGAGAAGGGGAATCAAGCGTCCGCGAGCCTCGGATGGCAGCGTTCGAACAGCGGCCAGGATTTCTTCAAGTGTGGTCATCGCAAGATTCTACGGAAAGTTTCAAAAACATCAAGATCGCAAGATTTGCTGCTCGCCCCATAACGTTCGAGTTGAGGCGGACTCTACAGACGACCGCGCGGAATGGATAATGAAAATGCAATGGAGCGTGGCAGCCTGTAGGCTCTCGCCTCGAATGAAGGGTTTGACCGCACTTATGGCTGAACCTGCTTGATAAGTTCATCTCGCACAATTTCGCTCAGCATTGGGCAATATTTATCCGCCTGTTGGGTGAGAGTCTGCACATCAATGTCATTCTCTGGATGCGCAATCATGTTCCGCAGGTGGCTCAGGATGGTTTCGCTTCTGCGTTTGCCCTGGACCAACAAAGTATCGGGACGACTATTTAGCAGCGCGGCGTCTACTTTCGCCTGCGTCTCGCCAAAAAGTACTTGAAGGGCACCGTAGAGAAGCAAATATTTTCCAATCCCGTTTGGCATACCCTGAGCCGTGCGATGTAGCCTCGTAAGCCCGGGATTCAATTTGCCGACAAGCAGACGCTTCTGTCGTTCGTGTTCGTAATAAGCCAGCGGGTCAGGTAAGCCAGCAATCCCAGTTGCGCAAGAGCCAACAGATGTTCCTGATTCTTGAAATTCTCCCGTCTCGTTCTGATACCCAATGTACTTGATACTGATAATTCGATGATTGTCAATCAACGATAATCGGTCGAGTAGATCCTCGACCGCGATTCTGGCCTCATTCATTGCAATGTCTTCTGGCCATGTACGCGACTTGGTAACGCGGATGAGAACTTCACTCGATGAGTGCTGCTCCATAGACGTATTTCGGAGCATTGGCGCGAGATTCGAGAATGCGACAGGCACCCCGAGCTCTATACCGTGAATTTCAGCGACGTAATGGTACGTGTGCATTGGTCTGCGGTCTGCCGTCTAACATTCCAGTCATCCAAACTCAATTTGCGGTAGCCTCCGTTTCAGAATCAGGATCATCAATGGTCGAATGAAAATTTATCAAAACTCGAATTCCACGGCAAATGAGCACTTGTGCGAGATCTGAATATTGCAGCAACGCCACAAGTCAACTCAGGCTTGCTGCAGGCGTCGAGTTCTCCTGGTCGAACAGGCGAGCGGCTGGGCGTCAGCCCTCCGTGTCACGCGGCTGTTGGTCTTCGATCGTTGCAGGATGAACAAATGCGATTGTGACGGCTCATTCCGGGAAGAGCAATCAAGTTTACACGGAGGGCTGACGCCCAGCCGCTCGCCGGATCTGCGTTCCGCCGATCGGCTCAGCATGCACTCCAAGTGCCACGCAAATGCCTGGCCCGGACTTTCCCTGCGTCTGCGAATGATGCGCGTGAAAACTCGCCGGATCTGTGATCGTCAGCGTGAATCAGCTCGACTGTACAGCAGGTCCATGATCTCCTTCCATTCGGCAATGATCTGCGGCGTCTCTGCAACTTTGTCGCGGCAGTGCTGCATTCTGGCCTCGTTGGTGTCGCGAATCACCTGGATAATGTTGTTCACTTGTTTCGCAACCCGCCTTCCTTCGCGCCCAAGTTCTTTCACGCGCAGTTCGTGTTCTTCCTCCAGACGGAGCAAGACCTGCTCAAATTCAAAACGCAGGCGGTCCGGATGGCCGGTTTCACGATAGTGCCGGATCAGGGACGCAATCACGTCTTTTTTTTCCTGATCGAGGCGAGTGTTCTTGACGGACTGCCAAGCCATTCGCACCTGCAGCCACCCCATCTCAAGCGTGGACGGCGATTCCAGCACGGGATCATTCATCGAGCGTTCTTTCGCTTCTTCTTTCCGGATTTGGAAGTGGCCTGTTTCTGGCCGTCTGCGTTTCTGCCTCCCCAGAGCGGAGCGACGTTGGCCTGATTCCATGCGTCCCAACTGGCCTGGAGTTCCTTAACTTTGTCGGGATTTGCGGCCGAGAGATCCTGGTCTTCGTGGATGTCCATGGCAAGATTGTAGAGTCTCGCGGCGGTGACGGGCTCAGTCTGAGCGGATTGAGTGTCGGCAGTGCTGTCGTAGCGGACCAGTTTCCAGTCACCGCGGCGAATGGCCATTTGCTTGCCGAAACGCCAATAGAGCGCGTCGTGTGGTGCATCGGTCCGTTCGCCTGACAGGAATGGCAGGAGATTCACTCCGTCGAGTTTCCATTCCGGCTGTGCATCCACGCCTGCTGCCGCCAGTGCGGTCGCATGCAGGTCCAACTGGATGGCTGGCTGCTCGAAAATCCCGGGCTTGATCAGTCCCGGCCATGTCAAGACGTACGGTACTCGGATGCCACCTTCGAGTGTTGTACGTTTGCTGCCTCGCAACGGGGCATTGTTCGAACCATTGACAGTCACGCCGGGCATCGCCGGGCCGCCGTTGTCGCTGATGAATGCGATCAGCGTGTTGTCCGCCTGACCGGTCTCGACAAGCTTTTTGCGCACGTTGCCGATCGCATCGTCCATCGCCAACATCATGGCATTGTAGGTTCGGCGCTGCTTGTCGGCGATGTTCGAAAACTGCGACAACCGATCGTCCGTGGCCTGCATCGGCGTGTGGACGGCGTTAAACGACAGGTAGAGGAACCACGGCTTTTCATCGTGTTGCTCGATGAACGTACTGGCCTCTCTTCCGAAGGCGTCCGTGGTGTAGTCGAGTTCGTTCACGGGTTCAGTACCGCGCAGGATCCCCTTCGCTTCAAAGTAACTGTGTGCGCCCCCGAGGAATCCAAAAAACTCATCGAAGCCTCGTTGTTGCGGGTGCATCTGAGCAAGATTGCCGAGGTGCCACTTGCCGACGAGGCCAGTTCTGTACCCTGCGGCCCTTAGGCGGTCGGCCAGCGTCTGCTCGCTGAGAGGCAGACCGTGCGCGCCGCCGGGATTGAATTCGTGCCCGAAACGATTCTGGTAACGACCGGTGAGCAATCCGGCTCGCGTGGGTGAGCAATATGGTCCGCTCACATAACCGTTTGTAAATCGCACACCATCTGCGGCAAGCGCATCCAGGTTCGGCGTGGGAATGTCCCTGACGCCGTGGAAGCCGACATCGGCATAACCCATGTCATCGCCCACGATGATCAAAATGTTCGGTTTGTCCGCAATCCGCTCCGACGCGGAAATCGATCCCCCAGTCAGTATCAGCGCGGCCAGGATCAGGATAAGCTGTTGCATAAGGTGTGTACCTCCAGTCTGGACGAAGTCTATTCTGTTTTCATTCCTGATTGAATTCACATTGCACAAGAAACGCCGCGCACGGCAACTTCGCAGACGGAACGCACAAATTCCGTAGTGGGACTGGCGGCAGCGCAGGCCTGGGCTGTTAAAAATCTGGGGTTGTTGCCCGGTTTTCAAAATGCAGGATTTGAGCGGCCCGTGTTATCAGCGGGGTTTCTATAATGCATCGGCTTTGCATATTGTGGCTTTCCACCCTGGCTCGCAGGCTGTCGAGATAGGGCAGTTTTTCCGAATGGACCGAGTCGAGAATTTTTGAAAATTGCCAGGGAGTGATGAGAGTTTATCGCTGGATCGGAATTGGGCACACACCACAGCGGAATT
>CAMAVB010000027.1 GCA_945861465.1 Candidatus Kuenenia stuttgartensis | reverse complement strand
AATGCGCTGTCATCGCGACGACGGGAATTCGCTTTCCGCTCACCTTTTCCAGATCGCGGATCGCCTTCGTGGCTTGAATACCATTCAGAATCGGCATCTGAACATCCATCAAAATGACGTCAAAGCGTTCACGTTCAAAGAGATCAATTGCTTCGCGACCGTTGTGGGCGAACAGAGCAGTATTCCATGGACTGAGAGTCACTGCATGACATCTCGTAACAAATCCATCCTGGCGGACGAAAAGGCGCTGCGCAACCACAACCGAGCACACAGCAGACTCCGAGCCCGAATAACATCTTTTGAATAAGGACCGCTCGAGAAATAACTGTCTCTTTTTATACCCCTCACCCAACGCCGTTAAGGATTTATCGTCGTGTTTTCACCGAGTTTCTCGAAGTCCCTTCTCCCCCTGGTAAGGGGGAGAAGGTGGCCGAAGGCCGGATGAGGGGGTTATTCGCTGGATCTAACGCTATCAAATACTTAACGGCGTTGCCCCTCACCCTGCCCTCTCCCCTTAAAGGGGAGAGGAGGATGCGGTCAAGTATTTCACGAACGGTCCTTACTGCCAGACACCCCATGAACTACTTGCCCCGCTGCCACCCGAAAAAGTCCAGGCCATTGCTTTTGAAATCAACGGTCGGGCCAATCTCGGTCACCTTCGCACCGGTGATCAACACCTTCAATGGCTTCAATAAAGTGGAGCTGCATCTGATCGACTGGAAGCCAGCTGCTGCGGTGCAATAGGCGGTCGGTTAGGACCGTTCGAGAAATAATTGACCGCATCCTCCTCTCCCCTGTAAGGGTGAGGGGCAACGCCGTTAAGTATTTGGTAGCGTCAGATCCAGCGAATAACCCCCTCATCCGGCCTTCGGCCACCTTCGCCCCCTTACCAGGGGGAGAAGGGACTTCGAGAAACTCGGTGAAAACACGACGATAAATCCTTAACGGCGTTGCCCCTCACCCCAGCCCTTTCCCTCAATTTGTTTGCGACCACACTGCAAAGAAAAACCACGCAATCTCCGCAAACAAATCGGGGGAGAGGGGGCAAAGTGGCGCTGTCCAATTAAGGTCGATTCGCGACGACCTGACGATTACTGATCCCTGCCCGCGTTTGCTGTCACTTCATCAATACACTCAAGCGCCACGTCACACAGCCGATCCACTAGCTCAACGGGCATGGCTGGTGCGGGCATCAGTACGACGACATCGCCCAATGGTCGCAGGATGACGCCGCGCCGCCGAGCGGCGAGCGTTACCTGGTGTCCGAGTCGCAGTTTGGCTTCATACGGAATCAGGCCGTCACGGTCTCGCACCAGTTCGATGCCGATCATGATTCCCTTCTGACGCACTTCGCCGACGTGCGGATGATCCTGCAAAACCGTGAGACGCCTGGCGATCCGCATGGATGTGACCTGAACATTTTCCAACACGCGGTTTTCTTCAAACAATTGCAGCGACGCCAGACCCGCTGCGCAGCCCAGCGCGTTGCCGGTATACGTATGACCGTGAAAGAACGTGCGGCCTTGGGACGGATGACCAAGAAATGCCGCATAGATACGTTCCGTCGTCAGTGTTGCGGCGATCGGCAGATAGCCTCCGGAGATGCCCTTGGCCAGACACAGAAAATCTGGATTCACACTTTCGTGCTCACATGCGAACAGAGTCCCAGTGCGGCCGAAACCGACAGCCACTTCATCTGCAATCAACGGGATATCAAATTCTGTACACAATTCGCGCACCTGTCGCAGAAAGCCGGGCGGATGCACAAGAATCCCCGCCGCCCCCTGGACAATCGGCTCCAGCACGACTCCGGCGATGCGAGACTGGTTTTCGCGAATCAAACGCCCGACTTCTTCAAAACAAAACGCCAGCCATGTTTCTTTCGTGTGCCCTGTCGGAACGCGCGTCGCTACCGGCGACGGCGTCGAAAGCGTCGCAAACAACAACTGCCTGTAACAGCGATGAAACAAATCAATCCCACCGACGCTGACGGTCCCCAGGGTATCGCCATGATAGGCCTGGCCCACGCACAAAAACGTGTCACGGTCCTCCGGACCTTCGGGTTTCTGGCGATGATACTGGTATGCCATTTTTAGGGCGACTTCAACCGATGTCGCACCGCTGTCCGAAAAGAAGACTTTCGTCAGTCCCGCCGGAGCCCGTTCCACGAGCGCCCGAGCCAGCCGAATCGACGGCTCACTCGCAAGTCCCAGCAGTGTGCTGTGCGCGACCTTCTGCAGTTGTGCGGAAATCGCACGATCAATCGCCGGAACCGCATGGCCATGGACGTTACACCATAACGACGAAATGCCGTCCAGATAGTGCTGACCATCGACATCAATCAGCTCGAATCCCTCGCCCCTCAAAATAATCGGCGCACATTCATCGGCCCACAACGACATCGGCGTAAACGGATGCCAGGCATGGTCGTTGTCCCACTGCCGAAGAAGCTGGGGTGACACCGCGTTGAATTCCGGAGCGGTCATAGTTCAACTCGACGAATCGCATCCCACGCGACAAGCGCATCGCGAACTGCTCTGACGTCGTGGATGCGGAGGACATCGGTGCCGAGTTCCGCCAATGCCACTGCGACGCCGATGGTGCCCGCAGATTGTTCCTCCACTGTTCGGCCAGAAACCTTTGACAGAAAGCGTTTGCGGGAGTGGCCGATCAGTACCGGTCGCTGCAGGGCCTGTTGGATTTTCGGCACGGCGGACATGAGTTCCAGATTGTGATCGGTCGTCTTGCCAAAACCGATTCCCGGATCGACGCACATACGTTCGGCTGGAATTCCGGCCAGCAGACAGCGATCAACCTGCTGTTGCAGGAACTCAATCACTTCGCTCACCACGTTTCCGTACTGCGGATTCTGCTGCATCGTTTGCGGAGTCCCCTGAATGTGCATGACGCAGATTCCCGCGTCAGCTTTGCGACAAACTTCCAGCATGTCGCGATCAAACGTCAGGCCGGAAATGTCGTTGACGATTTCGGCACCGGCATCCAGCGCCCGGCGCGCTACTTCGGCCTTGGTGGTATCAATCGACATGGGCACGCGCAGCTGAGTCGCCAGCTTCTGAATTACGGGGATCGTGCGGCGAAGTTCTTCTTCCAGCGAAACAGGTTCCGCACCCGGCCGCGTTGATTCACCGCCGATATCGACTATCTCAGCCCCGTCTTCGGCCATCTCGAGTGCGCGATTTACGGCAACGTCGATTGTGGTGAATCTGCCGCCGTCCGAAAAACTGTCCGGCGTGACGTTCAGAATTCCCATCAGAGCGGGCAAACGGGATTTGGGAATACTCCGCCGCGACAAGGACCATGCGAACGTCCGACGGTTTGAATCAACAGTCACAGTTCAGACCTTAATGAGCACCCAAATACGCCTTGCGGACTTCGTCGCTGGCGGCAAGCTCCGCAGCAGGGCCTTCCATTTCGATGGAGCCGACTTCGATCACATAGGCTCGATGAGCGACCTGCAGCGCCATCGCGGCGTTCTGTTCGACCAGCAGGATCGTCGCCCCCGTGCGATTGATCTGCCGGATCACCTGGAATATCGTCTGCACGATCTGAGGTGCAAGTCCCAGCGACGGTTCATCAAGCATCAAAAGCTTTGGCCGCGCCAGCAAGGCTCGAGCGATTGCGAGCATTTGTTGTTCGCCTCCGGATAATGTGCCAGCCGCTTGGCTGAGGCGTTCACGGACGCGAGGGAACAAATTCAGGGCCATCTCGCGATCTGCAAGAATTTCCCCCGAATTGTTTCGCGAATACGCCCCCAGCATCAGGTTTTCCTCAACCGTCAGATTGGCAAAAATCCCTCGTCCCTCAGGCACATGAATCAGACCGCTTTGCGTGATCGTATGAGGCGGTTGCCCATGAATAGTCTTACCGTCAAACCGAATCGTTCCGCTCTTCGGCGTCAGAAGCCCCGAAATCGTCCGCAGCGTCGTCGATTTTCCGGCACCATTGCCGCCAATCAGCGTGACGATCTCACCTTGCTCCACGCGCAGCGAACAACCCCGGATCGCTTCGATCGCGCCGTAGTTCACCGACAGGTTGTCAACTTCCAAGAGTGCCATAGTTTTCTCGAACAGTAATCTAGCTGATGAATGCTGGACGCACAAATGTGCAATGCATCAAGTCTCGCATGAGGTGTGGCAAAATATCCCGGTACTCGAAGAATCTGTTCGTTTACCCGCGTGGGCATCGCTCCGCGCCCAGTATTTCAAATCTCAAATCTCAAATCTCAAATCTCAAATCTCAAATCTCAAATCTCAAATCTCAAATCTCAAATCTCAAATCTCAAATCTCAAATCTCAAATCTCAAATCTCAAATACGAAATAGAACAATCGCGGCCCGATGGGCACGTGGTTTAACGAACACTTTGCCTGCGAAAATGAAATGCCATCCGAATGTTCCTGCCATATTCACCACGCCGAGACCACAATTTCGCGGGAACGAAACACCGGCTGTTCCACGATCCTGTTCCGCCCGAAAACCGTTCTTGCTGCAGCTGTGGGCAGGTCGAGCCGGACATTTGAAGATGTTCGGGAGTTCATACCAGGGATCGCCAGTTCAAATGCGGCAAAATATTTCTGAAACGCTGCTGCGCGAAACTTCGGCAGGACGTGGATTGGGTCGAAACCGTACCAGCGCGGTTCAGGTTCGATTAAGGGAATGCCAAACTCTGCGGCCATTTGCCGCACGAGAAGATCAAGGGACAGCGAGCGTTCAAGGATCGATGTTCGCGACAGTGGGCAGCCGGGAAACAGGATCGTTTTTGCGATCTGAAATCGAAGTTTTCCAACACCTGTGAGCGAGGCCAGCGGTAGTCCGGTGATCACGATCTTCGCATCGGATCGCCAGTCGAGAATCTGTCTGATACAATCGCGAACAGTGGCAGCGATCTGATCGGGTTCAAACTGATACACAATATCGTTCCCAAGATCTGTGATCAGCACCAGCGGTGGATTGTCCGAATCGCGCGGCAACTGGTCCCACAGTCCACATCTGCTGATCGCCGGTAACCGACGAAACCAGAACGCGCTGGTCTTGATGTAAGAACGTCCCATCCCCAGCGCGACGTTGAGATTGATGGGTGCCGTTGTTACTTGCCTGATCGCGGTTATTACAGCCTGCCAGCCCAGCACCAGATTGCTGGCTCCCAGCAGCACAACGTCCTGTGTGTTCATCGCTGTTGGAGACTCCTGGTGCTCTGTAAACCGTGCTTTGAAGTGTGCCACTGGCTCTGCCAGTGTTGTTGACATGCATGCAGCACTGGCAGAGCCAGTGGCACACAACCGATCAATGCACCACTGAGAGGGCACCAGTCTCGCATTGATTATCTGCCCATTTTCACGACCGTCAGATACTCGCTCAGGCGTTGCATGTTGCGACTGAAGAGTTCGCTGGAAATGACTGGCGCTGCGCCTTTCAGATGTGTCGCAGCGGTGACTGGTTTGCCTTTTTCGTCAGACAGCCAGCGGCCTTCGGAATCGAGCTCAGCAACAATTCGCTCGGCGTCGCGCGCCAGCGTCTTCAGATTGCTGACGGACTTACGAACCTTGCCGGTTTGCTTGAGTTCCTGATACCGCTTTTCAATCCTGTCGATCCGCGGCTTTGCCTTGAATCCATAATGCGTCGGCAGATTGCTGTCATCGTACGTCAGTTCGTACGTGTCGCGAACAAAGTACAATGGTCGGTTTGTCTGCATCTCATAAAATCGCGAGATCTGACCATCGACAAGAACTGAACGCTTCAGCCACGCAATTCCCGGTTCGATCGGGGCCAGGAACTTTGCGTCGCCTGTGATTTCATTCAGGAAAAGCAGTGTTTCCATGGCGTCTTCGGATTCGCGGCCGGAAATCGCAGGCGGTTCAAACTTTCTGGCCCACATGGGTTGCATGTCGAAGTTGTACTGCTGAGCCCACCCGGGCTGCGGTTCCGGCATCTGTGCCAGAATCAGAAAGTCACCGAGCTTCAGCAAGGCGTCCCTGTACCTGGCATCGTCATACGTCTGATGAGCCAGATGCAGCGTGCGTGCGACCGTTCCGGCCAGACCATCGTTCAAAGTGTAGTAGTCCCAGTACTCTTTGATACGATTCTCCGTGCGCCACTCATAGTCCGGATACGATGCTTTCTTCACCGGTTGCGGCGACACCGGTTCTCTCCATCCCTGTGGAAAGCCGCCATTGGGAAATTGCGCGGTCAGCAGAGAGTTCAGGGCGAGCGTCGTGCCTTCGTGAATCTCGCCGTTTCTGAATCCGAGCGCCTTGTCAACCCGCATCAACAGACAGATCGCAGACTGGGTCTTGTCGTCGTCGAGTGATGAAACATTTTTACCCTTCGCACGGCCTTTGCCGTTGCGATAACGATCGGCATGGGGTGCTTTCGGATCGAAATCAATACTGGCGTTCCAGCCTCCTGATTCTAATTGCCCGTACATCAGTGCCTGAGCTGCATCAATCGCGGCTGTCAGGAACTGTTCATCGCCAGTGGCTTCAAATGCACTGACAAAAGCCATGCCAACGGTCGGCGTTCCCGGCGGCTGGATCCAGATTTCAGTCGGAGTAGCCTTTCCTTCGCCCTGTCGCTGCTGCAGGTCGAGAGAATACTCGTAGACATAGCCACCGTTGACAGCAACTTTCTGATGAAAAAATTCCGCAGCCTTCTTCATGGCCCGCAACGATTGCGCCGAGAGATCGTCCTGAGCTGAAACGACGCGCGGGACAAGTACCACGAGTAACGTCAGGAAACGGATCATGGAAAGCTCCTTTTGAGATTTTTGTGCCTCTTTGTGGCCAGTAAACCCCTGACTCGCAAACAACACCCGAGCGAATATATGGCACGCGGTTGAGGATGGCACATTCGTTTAACCGTGTGGGCAACGCCCCTCGCTTCGGATTTGAAATCTCAAATCTAAAATCTCAAATTGAACAATCGCGGCCCACAGGGCCAGCATTTCATAGAGCCTGGCCCAACGGGGCAGGCAGTTCGCCTCCAGTGTGCGTCGAATGGCCGGCCCGTTGAACCGGCAACGCAGTGGCGCAATCGCCTGAATTCTTCTTAGAAATCGGATACTCTCAACTCCTGTGGAGCAGAATGGCCTCCAGTCGTGGTCGCTTGCAGCAGGCTCGATGCGGGATACAAATGATCGAACGAAATCAGTCGCTGGCCTTCCTTGATCAGAAAATCTGTGTCCATAAACGGCTCGTAACTGATGTCCTGCCAGCGGATTTTGCCTTGCCCATCAATCACGAACGTACCATGCAGCGCAGCTTTTTCAAAGTCGTCGTAGCAGCGGTACTCGCGGAAAATCGCCATTTCCGGATCGGCCACGAGCGGAAATGGAAGTACCGTTTCCAGATTTTCACACGCACGTTTCAGGTCTTCCTGCTTATCGGTGCTCACCGCGATCACTTCAAATCCCGCAGCGCGAATGGCAGCATGATTCTTCGCGATCGCCTGCAGCTGCTCCGCACAATGCAGACATCCGTAGCCCAGATAGAACACCACCATCACCGGACGGCCATGATAGTCGCCCAGCGAACGAGTCTTCCCATCGGGATCAGGCAGCGCCCATTCCGGGGCATCGCGTGGCGACCAGCGAAACGGTCCCAGCGAATCCAGATTCGGTCGAGTACCGATGTCGGCAGGAACCTCATGCGGCAGTCGCCAATCCGCCGTATAGCCGAATTCTGCAGCGATCGGTGCCAGTCGCATCATCGGTGCCACGTCGAGATCGATCGTGGAGGAAATCTTCCGAAGCTGTTCAAACGCCGCCTTTGACTCATCTTTCTTTCCTGCCGCATAAAACGCTTCAATCTGACTGCCGAGTGCACGAACTTCGCCGGGATTGGATTTCACATTCTCAGCCGCTTTCGTCACGGCGTCTTCGGACTTTCCGGCTCGGATCATCGCAGCAATCAGTTCGTCGCTGGAGACACCGGCTTTGGTCAACAGATCCAGTGCTTTTTCGTGCTCCCCCTTCCGTGCTGCGACACGAGCGTCGATTTCCAACGTAGCCTTTTCGAGGCCCTCGATCTTTCCCTTAAACTTGTTTTCAGCGTCCTGCTTAGCCTTTTCAATCGCCTTGTCGTCAGACTTTGCCTCACGGGCTTTCGACTCCGCTTCTGCGACAGCTGTCGTTTGCTTTTGTTTCTCTTCATCCATAAGTTTCTGCAGGCGGTCCCGGTAAACAGCGGCGTTCGGATCGTTGCCAGTCGCGGCGAACGCTGAACCGATGGCTCGATCGCGACGCAGATCTTCGTCAGCATCACCGGTATCTTCCAGCCACGACGTGCCGCTCAAGGCAGCAAGCGTTTCGTACATTTCGAAACTCAGCAGCACGTTGATCAGCCGATCGCGTCCGTACTTGAAGCTGCCGGATTTGCCGAGCGAATTGTATTTTGGATGACGCGGCAGGCTCAGCATGTTTCGCGCGAACGCCTCTGCATCATGGGCACGCCCGATCGAGATCATGTTGCGAATGCACCATTCATTATTGTGCGCGAAGTTGTGGATCTGATCCGGGAGGACACGATCATGCATCATGTGAAAATGGTCTACGCGAGCCGACGCTTCCTGCTGATACACGGCGTCGTGATAGCGGTGCAGTTTCGAATAGATATGCCCCGGCATGTGCCACATGTGAGCGATTGACGGCGACGCCAGTCCACCCAGTGCGGAAGATTTCAACGCCAGTTCAGGCTTCTTGCTGTCCCACAGATGAATCCGATAATGATGCGCCGGATGCAGAGGTTCAACATCCAGCACCTGCTGGATCATGGCATCAATGCTCAGATTGGATGCCATGTGCAGGCCGTCGCGTTTTCCGGACCAGAAGAACTCGCACAGAAACGCCTTCGTCTCAAGGTCGTCCGGGAATTCGAGCAGGATGTCTTCCAGATCGTTGACGTACTTGTCAGCCCGCTGCTTTTTCTGTTCGTCGTTTTCGGTCTTGGCGTTGATAAACCGGTCAAATGCCTCGATCAGCGTCCGTTCCCGCTTTTCCACTTTGTCCTTACGCTTTACGGCTTCGGCGATGAAGCCCCTGGCCCGTTTGTCATTACTGCGGTTTGACATTGCCATACCCCAGTAGGCCGTCGCGCAGTCCGGGTCAAGCATGGCGGCCTGGCGAAAGGAGCGTTCTGATTCGAAGTACCAGAACCCATGCAACTGAGCCACACCCTGCTCAATGAACTTCCGGGCTTCGGCGTTGGCCGTCGTCACCGGGAATTTTACAACACCGCAGCCGCCCATCAGATAGGCCGACTGACGCGGTCCTTCGTTAAAGACTTCGCCGTGGAAGGAATGTCCTTCTTTCGGTAATTCATCAGAAGGCGTCGCTTCGGCGGGGGTGGGCTCCGTCGGCTTCTCGACCGCGACAACGGGAAGTGCCGCTTCCTGGGAAGCGGCAGCACGTTGTGATCCGATCAAATTCATCGCAATTAAAGCGATGGACGTAAGGACTGAGACAGAAATAAGTGGGGCACGATTCCATCGTGCCGGACACGTTAAAAACGTGCCCCACGTCCGGAATACGACAGTTGTTTCTACGCCGGTCCTCACGTGCCAGCGCGAACACCGGAAAGCAATGCAGTGAAGCATGATCACAACCTATTCAGTCATTGTTCGACGACGCCAAGTGGAATTTCGAATCAGACAAACGGAGTTTTTCCTGGGATCGCCACCGGCGGCACCGGATTGTCGGTCCATTCGTAGGCTTTCGGGCTGAGGTCTTCTTTGGAATTCAGCACCGCGTCCCAGGTCAGTCGCTGACCGGTGTAACCCGCCATACGTCCGGCAATCGCCATCAATGTGCTCTTGCACATGTAGTCGCCGTTGTTGATTGGCTGACCACTGCGAATGCTGGCGAAGAGTTCATTGTGTTCGATCTGGTACATGTCGCCGTCCGGGCCGTCATACTTCCAGATCACATTGCCGGCAAAGTCTTCGATCTTATGACTCATCACATTGACGCGGCCTTTTGTGCCGAAGATATAGTCCTCGACTTCGTTTTCGCAATTTGGCCAGTGACGGCAGCGTGCGAAAGCCTTCACTCCGTTTGGCCATGTATAGACGATGTCAAAGTGATCAAAAACATTGCCGTATTTGGCATCGGTGCGAACCTGACGACCACCGGAACCACTGATTGTTTCCGGCACCTGATCGTTCATCGCCCACATCATCTTATCCAGGCTGTGGATGTGCTGTTCCACATTGAAGTCGCCCGAGAGCCATGTGTAGTAGTACCAGTTGCGAATCTGGTATTCCATTTCGCTGTCGCATTTGTCTCGCGTGCGCCGCGGATCCCAGACGCCTCCCGCCATGTAACAGCACTGCATGGTTACGATGTCACCGATTGCACCGTTTTTGATCTGTTCAAACGTGGCCAACTTGCCGGGGTGATATCGCCAGCACAGACCGGACACGAGCACTAGTCCTTTGGCCTTTGCCATTTCCGACGATTCCATCACTGAGCGTACGCCAGGCGCATCGACAGCGACGGGCTTTTCGCAGAACACGTGCTTGCCGGCTTCGACAGCGGCACGCAGATGCTGAGGGCGAAAATGAGGTGTTGTGGCCAGCAGCACCACATCCGACTTTTCAATCACGCGCAGGTAGTTGTCGAAGCCTGAGTAGCATGTGTCATCGGAAACCGTCACGCGCGGTGCGGCACCCTCTTTGTTGTACGTCCGTGTCAGAGAACGACGCGCACGTTCAGCGGCATCTTCAAAAATGTCGCCGATCGCGACAAGTTCAGTACCAGGATCAGCATTCAATGCCTGTTCTGCGGCTCCGAGGCCTCGACCACCGCAACCGACGAGCCCCACTTTCAACAGATCGCTGCCTGCTGCGAAAGCCCCGGCATGCAGCGGCCTGGAAATGGCAGCTAACGTGACAGCCCCTGCTGCGGATGTTGCCAGAAAATTGCGTCGGGATGATTCAGTCTGTAACGGAGTGGTTTGCATCATGTGCCACCTTGAGAAAATGAGGCGGGAATTATTGACGGCGGGAAGTCGCGGCTGGGAACCTGATCGGCACAAGATGAGCATGCCGATCATCCAGCAATCGCAAACAATGCTTACAGAGTGACCTCAGAAAGGCTTCAGGTCAAGGCAGCGGGCCAACTTCGTCGCTGTTTCGCGGCGGTGACCTGGAAAAGGGGTCAGCGAATTGAGGATCTGGTGCTGGACTTTACAGGTGCCTACCTGGTCACAGCACCGATGTCTTCGAAGTGCATGCAAATGTCCCGCAGCGTGGCTGGCTGGAACATGGTGGTGCCAAAACGCGTGGACATGATCTTCTTTTTCACGGACTCTTCGTCTTCCGCCGCAAAAACAGCCAGACACGGGACTTTTTGTGAACGGGCGTATGCCTGGATCTGAGGAAAAATCTGCAGCACCTCAGCCGTGTTATGGTCAGCCAGAAACAGGATGCCGTCCGGCGGTTTGGACTTGAGCAGTGCCAAAGCATTTTCCGGCGACTGCATGAATGCGACGTCAAATCCTTTGCTGATAAAATATTCCTTCACTTTTACACAGCGTTTCTTCAGCGTATCAACGACCAGCAGCCGAAAATCCGGCTTGAGCTCAATCCTCATTGGTTGTTTTTCGAGGGGCGAAGCTTCGATCGTCTGACCAAGCTCCGACATGACGGCGCGAAGATCCCGCAGAACTTCGGTCGCCGTCTGATATCGCGCGGAAGGGCTGATTTCCATGAGTCGACCACAGATTCGCGCGATCGACTGGGGCAAGTCCGGACGTATCGCTTCGACCGGCCGCGTGTTCGTGTATCGACTCAGCAGCATCTTCTCTTCACGATCCTTCGTACGCGACCAGGGCCCTTCGCCGGTGAGCAGCTCGTAGTAGATCGCACCGGCGAAAAACAAATCGCTGCGAGGATCATTGCGAGGCGCATTGGTGCCGCGTTCGAGCGATGCGTATTCCAGTGCCCGCTGCACGTCGTCGCTGGTTCCAGCCTGACTCGCCGATTCGGCTCCGGCCAACCCGAAGTCCACGAGCTTGGCGACGCCGGTGCTGCTCATCAACACGTTTGTCAGTTTCAGATCGCGATGCGACGCGCCCATTTTCAGCGCATATTCCAATCCCTGACAGACCTGCAGAATGCAGCGTGTCGCTTCATGCGGCGACAGAGTGCGGCGGATCTTCATGAAGTCGCGCAGGTTGCCGCCCTCAACAAATTCCATCGTGAAGTAGTGAAATCGCCCTTCGTTGCCGATCTCATAGATTGGAACAATATTGGGATGCACGAATTTCTGGCAGATGTGTGCTTCCCGTTCAAAGCTCGCAACGGTTCTGGGGTCGTCGGCCCAGCGTTCGCGAAGCAGTTTGAGGGCCACGACACGATTGTTTTCTACCGAGGCTGCCCGAAATACGCGTGCGAAGCTTCCGGATGCATTTCGATAAAGTAATTTGTAATGGCCCAGTACCAGCCCTTCCGTTTCACCTTTCAGGATCCGACCTGTCTGAAGCGGCGTCAGCAATTGCCGACGTTCCAGCAGCTGCAGAATCGTCTCGACACTGCTTGAGCCATCCACCTGGCCTTCTACAGAATTCCAATCCGTAGGCGACAGCAGTCGCGACGTCAGGAGGAAGGACTTGAGTCCATCTTTAGACTTAATCTGCGGCATGGACCGTGTATCGACTTGTTTACGGTTGCGGAATTCTGCAGCTGTCAGTGTTGCAGTTTGAAGCATGAAAGGCGTCCCGAGGATCGATCTGACTTCGCAGAACTGCGAAATTCAGCATTGAGATCATCCCAACGCAAAATCGATTCCACCGCTCAGGAATCGTCCTGAGCGGCAGACCGCCTCAAATCGTAACACGTTCCGAAGCGATGACAACGCAATGCATAAGGAAACTTTGAGGGCTATCGATAGTAGTCGTCTCAGGATGAATCCGCGATGGAAAATCGCCACAAATTGCTGGCACTCGACTCCGCGCGGTCAGATTTGAGGTTTTGTCAGCGGCAAGACTAAACCAATCCCTGCAATTGCGTTAATCGGTGAACCAAATGTTCACGAGTGGCCCGCGTTTTCTCCGACTTTTGAACTCCACGCTTTCGGGAGACGTGTTTCTGTCGCGTGGACTGTATTCTGATCGATACGGAAACATTGCCTACGCTCGAGACCCTCGGCCGACCCGACGTGTTTGAATTCTCAAATCAAAATCGCAACGATGACGTGCTGGTTACCGGCCTGGGACTTGTTACGCCTCTTGGCTGCTCCGCCCGTGAGACCTGGGAGGCCGTCATGAATGGTCAAAGGGCGGGCCGCAGTCTGACGTGCGTCGAGATCGATCACTTCGATCATTTGTCGGCAATGCCTGGACTGGCTCTGCACGGGGCGGCGATGGACTATGCGGCAGTCTCCATGCGACTGGAGCGTTCGAAGCTGCTGGAAACAGTTCCATCAAAGCTCAGCGGCCCGTGGCGATCGGAACCGATGGTGGCCATGTCACTCGTGGCTTTCGCTGAAGCAATGTCGCATGCCGGACTGCGGTGCCGTGACCTGAAGCCTGAACGGACGGCCATTGTCTTCGGCAGCAGCAAGGGCGGATTGAGATCTACCGAGCGGATGGTGGAGGCGTTGGCAACTCGTCACACGCGTAAACCTCAAATGGCAACGGTGGGAACGGACGACGACGCGGAGGAAAGAATGTCCCAGCCTGTGATCCAAATTCACGACGAATCTGAGGATTTGTGGAACTGGGGCGTGCAGCCCGACAGCGCGATGCGTGCCATCACGGCACTGACTGGATCGACCGTCGCCAGTTCATGTCCGATCGCGGCATGTGCCACTGGACTGATTGCATTGTTGCAGGGTGCCGCCATGATCCATCGCGGTGAATGTGACGTGTGCATTGTGGGAAGCGCAGATGCCGGTCTCAGGGCATCGGTGTTGGCCTCCTTTCACCGTCTGCGCGTCACATCCCGCCATTGGGATGCTGCCACAGCCTGCCGTCCGTTCGACAAGTCCCGTGACGGATTTGTCGTGGGCGAAGGTGCTGGCGTCGCCGTGCTGGAATCTCGTGCCCATGCCAGTTCCCGCCGTGCGAGGTCGATTGCAAAAATACTCGCTGGAGGATGGCTCAACGATCCCACCGGAATGACGCAGGTCGATGAAAGCGGTGCCGTAGTCAGTGAGATTCTTAAACGCACGGTGACATTCAACGGTCGCCGCCCGGATGTCCTGAGCCTGCACGGGACAGGAACGGAATCGAACGATCTTGCTGAAGCACGTGGCATCCAAATGGCGTTCGGAGCCAACATGCCACAGTGTTTTGGTATAAAAGGCGCGATTGGACACTTGCTGGGCGCGGCTGGCAGCGTGGAAGCTGTGCTGACACTGCTCGCACTGCAACATCAACAAATCCCCGGCACGACGAATCTGACCTGCGTTGATGAACGCTGCCGGATTCCACTGCAGCCCGATGCTCGTAAAATGCCTCAAATGCAACTCGCCGCCAAGCTGTCATTGGGCTTTGGCGGCCATGTTGCGTGTGGGCTGTTTGAACGGGGTTAGATCGTATCCAGAATCTTGCCAATGCTGCTGAAGACGACGAAGTCGGCGTCGTTTGGCACCACATTCTTTGTGACTGCCAGAGTCGAGCCCGTGGACGCTGCAGCTGTCGTCAGAGTCAGCGATGTGTTTGACTGAATCGAAGCGACGAAGTAGGCGCGTCCGCTGCCGATCACAATCGATTGCCCGACTGCCAGCTCTGATGTGAACAAAGTACCGGTTCCCGTGACCACAGCACTGTTCAAGGTGATCGCGGCAGTTCCGGTGATCGGCGTGTTCGCCGGGTTAAATGCATTAACCGGGACTTCTCCAAGTGCCGACGACGCATACAGCGTATTCAGATTTCGCTGTGTCAGATTGCTGATCTGTGCGGCGACTGTAACGCCGTCGCCAATGACACGGCCAAAGACCGTATACTGTCCCGGATCAAACCCAGCTCCATTATTCGTCGTATTGACGAACCACT
This sequence comes from Candidatus Kuenenia stuttgartensis, assembly GCA_945861465.1. Lineage (GTDB taxonomy): Bacteria > Planctomycetota > Planctomycetia > Planctomycetales > Planctomycetaceae > SXXK01. The sequence goes on along the minus strand of CAMAVB010000027.1, from coordinate 31,552 downwards.
GACTTGTTCCGCTGTTTGGCTGACTTCCACCGGAACCGTTCCCCAGCAAGGCCATCGAGAGCGTTCCGCTGACATTGGAATTTGCCGGCAGGAATTCGTTCGTCACCGGGGCCGTTGTCACAACAGAACTGACTTGACCATTCAGCACTTTGAATCCGCCGCCCTGTATGAACCTGGCACTCCCGGCGTTCGTTCGATGGACGAACATGTTCTGATAAGCTCCTGAATTCACGTAGCTCAGGAAATTCGCCACGGTCAATGGAGCCTCAGTGTTCAGAAGTTCGACATCATACGCACCCAGGTTCGTGGCAAAATGCACTACCGTGCCGACGGCCAGATGTGCATTCACGGCGGTTTCTGCGGAACTCGTCCCTAAAACCGATTTCACGACCAGTCGGTTTGCTCCATGATTTGTTGCAGTGTGCAACAGTGTCACATCCACCGTGTAACTTCCGTCGTTTCCGGCGGTGGCACTTCCGTTGTCAAACAGCCCATCTCCGTTACTGTCCACAGTGATCGTCGCTCCGGCAACTGTCGTACCAGTGACCTGCGAAGTGGCATCGCGGGTGATCTTTGTGCCATTCGACTGCACCGCATCGGCGGCGGTGAATACTGCCGTCAGTGGGATATCATTGTCGTTGACCGTGAGTGTGGTTGTCGCGTTGGCGAATCCCGTCGCTGAAGCGGTAATCGTGACCGTTGTGGCACCATCGACCGTATCGTTGTTAATCGCGGCAATCGCCGCAGTGGCTGTGGTCTGGCCGATGAGAATTGTGACCGTCGCGGGAACCGTCGCCTTGCTGGTATTCGATGACGCCAGTGTCACGACCTGCGCCGCAGTCGTCGGACCTGTGCGAGTGACAGTCAGTGTTGATGCGGATGCGCCCGCATTCTCTGAAAATGTGCCAGGGATGGCGCTAAGGCTCAGGGCCGTTTCATTGTCAAAGATCGTCAACGTGGTCGTCGCGTTGGCAAATCCCGTCGCTAAAGCAGTAATCGTGACCGTTGTGGCACCATCCACGGTACCGTTGTCAATCGCGGCGATCGTCGCTGTGGCTGTCGTCTGCCCGATAGGAATTGTGACCGTCGCGGGAACCGTCGCCTTGCTTGTATTGGATGACGTCAGCGTCACGATCTGCGCTGCTGTCGTCGGGCCTGTGCGCGTCACCGTCAGCGTAGATGCCGTTGTGCCCGCATTCTCTGAAAATGTGGCAGGGATGGCACTCAGACTCAGCGCTGTTTCATTGTCGTTGACCGTCAGTGTGGTCGTCGCGTTGGCGAATCCCGTCGCTGAAGCGGTAATCGTGACCGTTGTGGCCCCATCGACGGCGTCGTTGTCAATCGCCGCGATCGTCGCTGTTGCTGTGGTCTGACCCGCCAGAATTGTCACCGTCGCGGGAACCGTCGCCTTGTTCGTATTGGATGAAGTCAGTGTCACGATCTGCGCTGCCGTGGTCGAGCCCGTGCGGGTGACAGTCAGTGTCGATGCCGATGCGCCTGCGTTCTCTGAAAATGTGGGAGGGCTGGCGCTAAGGCTCAGGGCCGTTTCATTATCAAAGACCGTCAGCGTGGTTGTCGCGTTGGCGAAGCCCGTCGCTGAAGCAGTGATGGTGACCGTGGCGGCACCATCGACGGTCGGGTTGTCAATCGCGGCGATCGTCGCTGTTGCTGTTGTCTGACCCGCCAGAATCGTCACCGTCGCGGGAACCGTCGCCTTGTTCGTATTGGATGAAGTCAGTGTCACGATCTGCGCTGCAGTCGTCGGGCCTGTCCGAGTGACAGTCAGCGTCGATGCGGATGCGCCTGCGTTCTCCGAAAATGTGGGAGGGCTGGCGCTGAGGCTCAGGGCCGTTTCATTGTCGTTGATCGTCAGTGTGGTCGTCGCGTTGGCAAATCCCGTCGCTGAAGCGGTGATCGTGACCGTGGCGGCCCCATCGACGGTGTCGTTGTCAATCGCCGCGATCGTCGCTGTGGCTGTGGTCTGGCCCGCCAGAATTGTGACCGTCGCGGGAACCGTCGCCTTGTTCGTATTGGATGACGTCAGCGTCACGATCTGCGCTGCTGCTGTCGAGCCCGTGCGGGTGACAGTCAGCGTTGAAGCCGATGCGCCTGCATTTTCTGAAATCGTCGCCGGACTGACGCTCGCCGTCAAAATCGGCACTGCTGCTGTGAGGAGTGCATTCGCACGCGCAATCGCTCCGGTTGTCGGGTCTGTAATGCGGGATGAAATCAAAGCCGCATTCACTTGACTGGAATTGATGCCACGCCTGACGATACGATGCGCTGTCGTGTCTGCCGCGATACTGGCCGCATCGCTTCCGCGACCGCCAACGATCACCAATCGTCTGTCAAGACTGCTGCTCCCAAGTACCTGCACTGTGTCGTTGCCACGGCGAAGAGCAAGGCGAGCCGCCTTAGCCACGCTGCTGGAATTCACATAGACCACATCATTTCCAGCTCCGGTTTCAATCCACAGCCGCCCGTGCAATGTTGAATTCTGGAGCACAACATTGTCGTCGCCATTTCCCGTATGGATGGCCGTTACGCCATCGACTGTCGTAGTTTGAACCACCACGCTGTCGGCACCATCGCCGGTCCGAACGTCCAGACGGCCTCGCAGTGTCGAATTGCTGATGCTGGCCAGCGTTGCTCCCGCGCCACTCACGCCAAGATTCCCGCTGACCGTCGCGCCATCAACAACGAACGAACTGGCTCCATTGCCACCGTTCAACGTCAAATTGCCTCGATAAGTTCCGGTGAGAACCTGCAAAGTATCAGCACCGCCATCACCTGACAGGGACACATTTCCTGTGAATGTAATCCCCGAGCGAATCGTCACAATGTCGTCGCCGCCGCCTAACGACGCATTCAAACTGCCCTGTAGCGTCGTCGCACCCGTCACCAAAGTGAACGCCGTCGTACCCTGATTGATGGTCGTCCCATTTAGCCCTCGAACGACGACCGAACCATTGTCCACGACAACTTCTATCTCGTTATTCGCCGTATCTCCTGTCAGTTGCGCATTCGCCCCCGAAAGCGAGACTTGAACATTCCCAGTCAGGAGTGCTCGCGATTCCAAACGTTCTGAGGGACCGTGTGGACGCTGTAAACGTCTTCGTGAATCGGATTTACGACGACAGGTCAGAGACTTCAAATATTCCCGAATCAGCATTGTCGTGCCTTAGAGAGTTGAATGGTAAGCTTCTGCTATTTAAAGGGGACGATTCCGACGGCCCAGACTACGCAATCTAACACAAATTGTCACATAGCACCTTATTTCATAGGCGTTGAGACCAGATTTTCCTGATCTACGAACTTTCAATCCGTTGTAATCGCGCACAGGAATCCGAAAGCTCTGATGGCATCAATAAATCGGTGTGATGCATTTTGGCAGCGTTTTTACATCGTCGAGCGGCAGGGCGTCGCCACGGGCGTGAACCCGTGACGTTTTACTCACATCTTTTTTATCAACGTACCGCTTCATTGCTGGGATTGCAGAGGCTTTATTTCCGATGAATTACAACCCAATTCGTTTAACATTGTTTTCCGCACTCCCTTGCGGAGGGAGATTTTGGGGAAATCCTGTGGTTTGAATTATTTCATAGATTTAGCCATCGAGCGACTCCACACGCTTCGGAGAATGCAGAAACAACGGACGAATGGCCAACGGCCCCTTGAACAGATGATTCGCATGTTCCACATAATTCTGAAGTCGGTAACGAGAGAAGATTTCCTCGATGCTCTTCTCCGACTCAGGCACCGTCGTCACCATTGCCGAGTAACCATCACGCTCCCTGCAGCACAAGGGCGGGGTCCTGTCGAGCTGCCAGCAGCGCAGGTATCCAACTGGCGATTCCGGTGAGTACAATCGCGAGGACCGGTGCTGTGGCGATCGTGAACATCAGATCGCCGGAGATAAACAGTTGTGGCGATACGAGCCGGTCTCCCGATAAGCCACCGAGCGACCAGCCAACCCAAAAACCAAGACCGATACCGAGCAGTGCTCCCACGCAGCCGATGACGGTTGCCTTGGACAGGAAGACGAGCATAATCTGCCGCGACTTCAGTCCGATGGCTCGCAGAATGCCAATCTCTTCTGTTCGCTCGCGAGCGTTCGCAAGTGCCAGCAGGAAGATTGTCACTGCCGAACCAACCAGCACCAGGGGGACCATGACGGCTGCAAATCCGGCGTGCTGCTGTTCCAACTGGCGGCGTCCCTGTTCTTCTCGCAGAATCGTGGCCTGACCGGATTCCTGTTCCTGTTCGAGGGCGGATTCGGCAACTTCTTTTGCTTTGGTTCGGGCTTCGGCTCGAGCAAGGGCCTGCGAATACTTCTCAATCACTTGTATCCCGGGCAGGATCGCTTCGATCTCGGCACGAATCGCGGAAATGCGATCGCCGGCGCAGTCGCATTCGAGGGCCAGGATCGCGTTGATCAGGTTCTGCATTCCCAGAAGTTCCTGAGCCTGCCGCAGGTTGATCCAGACTGTGACGTCATCGGTCGAGCCACGCTCGGGATGGATCGCGGAGATCGTGAACTCCTGTTTCTGAAATGTCACCGTATCGCCGACCTTCAACCCAGGATCTTTCCCGATTTCGTAGCCGACAACCATTCTACCTTCGGCGACTTCTGCCAGCAGAGGCTTCTTTAACTCTCGATGCTGAATCGGAACTTCGCCTCTGGTGCCGATCAGAATGACCTCCCGGTCCTGTTCCGGCCAGAGAACTCGCCGAGTCACGCTGGGCAGCAAGTGGTTAACGGTGACAATATCGGATTGCCCCAGTTTATCGACGTAGCTTTCCGGCATTGTGGCCGTCATGCCGTTCAACAACAGCTCTGAACGGGACTGCTCCTTCGGCAGGATCAGGATGTTAAAGCCCAGGCCCAGCATATGTTTCCGCATGGCGTCCTCAAGATCGGCACCCGCTTGTTTGACGGCCTCTTCTCGCGCGGCAATGGCCTGTGCAACTTGCGACTGCTTTTGCTCGAGCACGTGCCCGGTGATGACGCGGTCGGCTCGCAGCAGGGTCTGCGCGCCGACAAGACAGGCGACGGCAGTCGTCACGGAAAGGACGCCCATCAGAAAACTAAGTTTTCGATGGCAGATTTCACGAATCACAAGTCGCCAGACAGTCATACTTTGTCTCGTTTCAATTCGCGCGCGGCATGAAGTACCACGTTGCGACCACTGCGCCAATCAGAAGGAACAACAGGACCAGCAGCACATTCTTTCCAATGCCAGCCGATGGTATGTCGCTCGCTTCGGCATGATGATCTTCTGAACCATCCACGCCGGACGTTGCGACTTCTGCATGCGACGCACTGCTGCTTTCATCGACGTGCATCATTGCCAGCTCTGGACTGACAGTGTCCGATGAAACCGATGCCTTCGTTGGTTCGGCCATGAATCCTCCCTGCTTCCTCTCAACAACTGATGCATCGCCTTCGGCATCTTTACTGTCGAGTCCGTCGTCCGGTCGTCCGAAACCGGAGAAGCCGGCCAGTGGAGGTAAGTCTTTGTCAAGTGATTCGGTGGGAATGACTAACCCTTCCCAATCGACATTCATGATCAGATCCACGCCGGGATTCTGAGCCTTCACCGTGCATTGACAACCCTCTATCAGAAACTCAGACGCTTCCTTAATGACGTCCGGGGCGATGCCATTTCCAACCAGTGCATACAAAACTCGACCGCGTCCAAACACCGGAAACGCCATTGGCTGACTGACCTGAGGTTCTTCCAGCAGGTCAGACTCGACGCGCAGCAGCATCTCCACCAGCGCCCGTTCTTTCTCATCATCGCGTGAAATCCGGAGCGATGAAAAAGCAACTTTCAGAGCTTCCGGCGCGACCGACAAATCACCGAGGTCGGCCACATCGATCTCCGGCAGCTTAATCGTAGATTCCAGCTTCCTGAGTTCTGTGGTCAGCACGTCATATGCTCTGTCGTCCTCTTCCTTCCGACCACATTCCAGCAGGATCCAGACGACGGAGTCTCCATCAATCAGCTTAGTACTGATGTCCGTCCGCGTTGGCGAATCCATCACCATCCCAACGTTGTCTCCAGTGAATTCACCCTGCCACGTGGTTTGCGCCGGGCCCCATTTTGGCGGGGAGAGAACGACCATCCACGGCAGCTTTTCGGATTGATGGTCGCGCCGGATCGCCTGTGTAACCGGATCGCTGTCTAGATCGACATCAACAACTTTCACACGCACGTTTGCGAAAGGATTTCCATGTTCGCCTGTAGGTTGCATTGAATCGATGATGGACTGCTGATCGACCGTGAGTTCTTCTTTGTGAAAGACGAAAACGATATATGGGTCCGGACGCCAGTGTTCAAGGGCGTAACGGAATACCGGAACCGAACAGGCGATCGCCAGCGAAGCAGTGGCTCCCAGAATCAACGTCGCCGTGGCGATTGTGCGAAGTCGCATGGCTGATCTCGTATTGCTGGCGCAGAATGTGATGAAAGGCGAAACTTTTCGCAAATGGTAGGACACACGAAGGAAGGCTGTTAGAGTGTATGGATAGTCGTCCCGCCATTCAACCTTGGCGTTGAGCGGACCACGGCTGGCCAGTTTGTGAATTTGTAGGGTGTGACAAGCGCCAGCGCAGGCACACCATGTCTGCGATTCGGTGTGCCTGCGCGTTGCTTGTCACCCCCTACGCAACCCCGCCTTGTTTCGCATTCACAAGGAGACGAGATGCCTTCCCTCACCAGGTTCCACGCTGTCCTCATCGTACTGATCGCTTTGCCTGATGTTGAATGCCGATCAACGTATGCGGCAGACTGGCCAACCTTTCGAGGTAACAATTCGCGAACAGCGTTCAGCAGCGAGCAGGTTACTTTTCCTCTGAATGTTGCATGGAAATACGAATCGCCGGCGTTGCCAAAAATGGCATGGTCCGATGGAACAGGTCGCGTGATCGAAGAAAAGCTGCTTGGAAATCGAGTCAAGTTTGACGATGTGTTTCATCCGGTCGTCGTGGGCGGCAAGCTGTTTTTTGGAGCAACGGATCATCAGTTGCACTGCATGGATCTGAAAACCGGTGCGACGGAATGGACATACTTCACCGGTGCTCCGATTCGTCTTGCACCTTCAGTCGTGAACGGTCGCGTCTACTTTGGTTCAGATGATGGGCATGTTTACTGCGTCAATGCAGCCACTGGAAAGTCGCACTGGCAGTTTCGCGCTGGCCCGGAAGAAGATTGGCTGATCGCTCGCGGCGAACTGGTTTCCCGGTGGCCGGTTCGCACGGGTGTGCTTGTTGATAATGGCGTCGCGTACTTTGGAGCGGGAGTATTCCCGCACGAAGATGTCTATCTGTATGCAGTCAATGCAGACGATGGCTCGGTCATCTGGAAACAGGACAGTCTGAGCGACGAAGACGCAGGACGGAACGATCTGTCACCGCAGGGATATCTGTTGGCCAGCGACGACCTGCTGTTTGTCCCGTCAGGTCGTTCGCTGCCAGCGGCCTTTGATCGCAAAACGGGCAAGCTGGTTCATAAACGAACACACGGTTGGCGTTCAGCGGCTGGCGGAGTCGTAGGTGGCACCAATGCTCTGCTGGCTGACGCACAGATCTACTCAGGCGGAGAACATCATCTGCTGGCGATGGATCAACAAAAGGGGGATGTTGGATTCGGGTGGTTTGCAGGGCACCAGATGGCCGTCGCCGGCGACGCTGCGTACGTAGCAACCGGCACCGTCGTCGCCCGGCTTGACCGGCAGGAATATGCCGTCAACAGCCGCGTTCGACACAACCTGGAAATGGAAATTTATGATCTGTCAGGAAAGCTGCGTTCTGAAAAAAACAAAGAGACGGCAGGTGGGTATCGACAAAAAATTGCGGACGCCAGTCTGGAAATCAAGAGGATCGCGGACATCGGCGTGACCTGGCAGAAAGAAACGGCTGACGATGCCGCGCTGCTGGCGACACCCGACGTCGTTTTCCTCGGTGGTCAAAATCAGGTGACAGCGTACTCGGCACTGAGCGGCGAAAGCGTGTGGCAGGCGGCGGTCGAGGGATTGGTGAGCGGACTCGCTGTCGCCGACGGCAATCTGGTCGTCAGCACGGACACAGGCCGGATTTATGTGTTCGCCAACGGCGAGCCGACCAGCGTGCCAAATCAATCCATTGCAGCGTTTCCGTCTTCAGAATTCTACCAGCAGGCCGCAAAGGAAATCCTGGCGCAAACGGGCGTGAAACGCGGGTTTTGTCTGGTCATTGATGGTGAGGAAGGACAGCTGGCGTACGAACTGTCCCGTCAAAGCGAACTGAAGATTTACGTGGTTGAGTCAGACCCGGAGAAAGTTGCCACAGCTCGTGCAAATCTGACCAAAGCGGGTATCTACGGAAGTCGAGTCACAGTACACGAGTTTGACGTCGCCGATATTCCATATTCCAACTACTTCGCGAACCTGATTGTCAGTGACCGATTCGTGAAGACCGGCGAGACGTTGACAGATCCGGCGCTGGTCGTCCGCCATCTGAAACCATGCGGCGGTGTCATGTGTCTCGGGCAACCACAGACGAGCGACACTGCCGGTGCCGCTGACTTCGTGGCAAAAGCAGGTGAATCGAATGATCTGACGGCAACGGAATCGATACAGAAATCAGTCGATGGCTGGGCGATGCTGTCACGGGGAATGCTTCGAACTGGACGCCGCGACGGGTGCCACACTTCGAGTCCATCGACTGCCGGCGACTCGTGACGACGGAAAGCATCAATGGGCCTACCTTGCGGTACAGGACGACATCCTGTTCGGTACAGCCACGGTCATGGATGCGATTGATGCTCGGGAGCGACGTCGCGGTCGAAAGACAACAGATGCGACGGATGCCATCTTCGCAATTGATCTGAAGACCGGAAAACATCTGTGGGAATATCAGGGACAGAGTATTTCTCACCGCACCATCGCGCTGGGACCCGATCGTGTGTTTTTCGTCGATAGTACCATTACCAGCGAGCAACGCGCCGAGATCCTTCGTCAGGACAAAAGTGCGTTGGAGACGCTGACTGGAAAGGACCGTGAGATCGCCGAAGATCGATTGAAAAAGACCGATCTGCGTCGTGCCGTTGCGATTGACGCCCGAACCGGCGTACAACTCTGGTCCAATCCGGTCGATGTCACGGACTGCAGTGAAATCGGCATCGGCGGCGGCATGTTGACGCTGATGTATCAGAACGATACGCTGATTCTGTGCGGAGCCAACGCCAACGGTCACTACTGGAAGCAGTTTGTCGCTGGCGAATTCTCCCGACGTCGGTTGGTCGCTCTCTCAGCTGGTGACGGTTACAAGTTGTGGGCCAAAGACGCGAATTACCGGCACCGCCCGATCCTCGTGGGGAATAAAGTGCTGGCAGAACCGTGGATGTTCGATCTGCAAACCGGTACGCAGCAAACTCGAAAACATCCGATCACCGGGGAGGACGTCCCATGGTCCATCATGCGCACCGGGCACCACTGTGGCATGTTGACAGGCGCTGATTCTGGCATGATCATGTTCCGATCCGGATTCACAGGGTTTATGGATCTGGAACAGGATGCTGGAGTGCGACATTTCGCCGGCCATCGTCTGGGTTGCTGGGTGAATGCGGTGCCCGCGAATGGCCTCGTGATGATTCCGGAAGCGAGTGCTGGCTGCGTGTGCTTGTTTTCGATCGCCTCGACGATTGTCCTCGAACCACGAGAAGCACGTCGTCCATGGGCAATCTACAGTTCCGTCGGCACGACAACTCCTGTTCAACAACTCGCCCTGAATCTGGGCGCACCCGGCGACCGCAAGGACGCACATGGAACGGTCTGGTTGTCATACCCTCGTTACACAGCGTACCAGGAAACTTCGCTCGACGTCAAACTGGACCTGCGGCCACAGTTCAGCGACGGAGGCGGTTACCAGAACGTTAACGAAAACTCTACGGGAGTGAGCAACACCCAGACTCCGTGGCTGTACACGTCATGGGCTCAGGGACTGAATGAACTCACGCTGCCGTTGCTGGGTAAAGACGACCAGCCTGCAACGTTTTCAGTTCAGCTGCACTTTGCAGATGCACGAGAAGCAGCGACGGGCGTGTCGATTTTTGATGTTCAGTTCAACGGTACGACAGTTCTGACCGATGTCACTCTGACCAGCACGAATGGTAAAGCAGCCGCAGCAATTGTACACGACGTGAAGGATGTGAACGTGACCGACAATCTCAGAATCACGTTGGTGGCAAAACAGGGCGTGCCGCTGCTGAATGCTGTGAAAGTGCTTCGAAACGAGTAAATTCACCGACAACATGGCACGGGCAGATTCGTCGGATGTGGCGGAGGGCGAGACTCCGTGCCTTGGGCTGTGATTCCTGTAGCTTGGACATTCATGTCCGAGATGTTAACCAAACGCGGTCGCAGTATTCAGGTTCGTAGGGTGGGACCAGCGACAGCGCAGGCCCACCATTTGATTAAAAATTGGTGGGCCGACGCGGCTTAACCGCCGCTGGTCCCACCCTACATTCTCTGAAGTCGAACGGATTCACCCCACGGTGATGTCACTGTCAGCCTTCATCATTGCCAGTCCTGGCTTCCCGATGTATTCTGAATCAACATGTCGCTCCAGCTTTTTCATCCTGTCGTTGTTCAATGGTTTCAGTCCCGGTTTACCGGGCCGACGGAGCCGCAGGTAGAGGGTTGGCCGCATATTCATGCAGGTCTGGATATTCTCATCGCGGCACCGACCGGAAGCGGAAAGACTTTGACCGCATTCCTGTCGGCGATCGACCGGTTACTGCGACTCGCGGAAGCTGGAGAACTGTCGGACGAGATCCATGTTGTTTATGTCTCGCCGCTGCGTGCCTTGTCGAATGACATGCACCGCAATCTGCAGCAGCCGCTGGACGAGATTCTGGCACTCGCCGCACAATCCGGACTGCAGATTCCACCAATTCGTGTCGGCTTGCGGACGGGTGATACGACAGCCTCGAAACGGGCGGCGATCGTCAAGCGGCCTCCGCACATACTGGTGACTACTCCGGAATCCTTGTACCTGATGCTGACGAGCACACGCAGTCGTGACGTGCTCAAGACCGTGAATACGGTCATCGTCGATGAGATTCATGCGCTGGTTCGCGACAAACGAGGATCGCATCTGGCGCTGTCACTCGAACGTCTCGCGGAAATCTGCCCGAGCCGCCTGCAGCGAATCGGTTTGTCGGCCACTCAGCGGCCCATCGATCAGATTGCCCAATTCCTCGTGGGTGTGCCAGAAGATCGATCGACTGTCGCAATGCCAGTGATCATTGATATCGGTTATCAACGGCAACTCGACCTGGGAATCGAAACGCCGTCGAGCGACCTCGGTGCGGTCTGTATGCACGAACAATGGGCGGAAGTCAACACGCGAATCGTGGAACTCATCAATTCGCATCGGGCCACGCTCATCTTTGTGAACACACGGCGGCTGGCAGAACGATTGACTCATCAGCTCAGTGAAATCCTGGGTGAAGACGCGATCAGCAGTCATCACGGTTCGTTGGCTTACAAGCATCGGCAGGACACAGAACAACGCCTGAAATCAGGGCAACTGAAAGCCGTAGTCGCCACGGCTTCGCTCGAAATGGGGATCGATGTCGGCTACATCGATCTTGTACTGCAAATCGGTTCGCCGCGCAACATCTCGACATTTCTGCAACGGATCGGACGTTCGGGCCATGCGCTGGGACTGACCCCGAAAGGCAGAGTGTTCGCATTGACTCGCGATGAACTGATCGAATGTATGGCGATGATTCGGGCGATCCGACAGGGGGATCTCGACATTATTCCCATTCCCGTCGCGCCCATTGATGTCCTGGCTCAGCAGATCGTCGCGGAAGTGGCGTGTCAGGAATGGAGTTCCGATGAATTATTCGCGTTGTGTCGGCGGGCTGCACCCTATCGGAATCTGGAGCGTGCGACATTTGACCGTGTCGTGGGATTCCTGAGCGAAGGACTGACACCTTCCGCCGGTCGGGGCCGGGTCTTTCTGCATCACGATCAGGTGCAACGCCGACTGCGGGCTCGTCCCATCGCAAGGATGGCGGCGATTGCCAATGCAGGTGCCATTCCAGAAGTGTTTTCGATCCGCGTGATTACGGAAGAAGATCGTACAACCGTCGGAACCGTCGATGAACATTTCGGCAGCGAGACTCAGGCGGGCGATATTTTTGTTCTGGGAAACACATCGTGGAGGGTGCGATATCTACGAGGCGGCGATCTGTTCGTCTCTGATGCCGGCGGTGCACCTCCTTCGATTCCTTTCTGGCAGGGTGAAGCGCCGGGTCGGACAGCCGAACTTTCCGCAGCAGTTTCACAGCTGCGTGAAGAACTCGAGCAGCGCGTCGCTGATCGGGCTGCGGCACAGGACTGGCTGATCGCAGAGGCCAGTGTGACGCCGAACGCGGCGCGGCAGACAGTTGAGTACGCTGCCGCACAGAAGGCTGCGATTGGATTACTGCCCACATGCCGCCGAGTCGTGTTTGAACGATTCTTCGACGAGAGTGGCGGAATGCAGCTGGTCATCCACGCTCCTTTCGGCACGCGGATCACGCGCGCCTGGGGGCTGGCGATGCGAAAGCGATTCTGTCGTTCGTTCGATTTTGAGCTTCAGGCAAACGCTGACGACGACGGGATTGTGCTGTCCCTGGGACCGCAGCACAGCTTTCCGCTGGAAAGCATGTTTCCAATGCTCAACTGTCGCAACGTGCAGGCCCTGTTTGAGCAGGCGATTCTGATCGTCCCGATTTTTCTGAATCGCTGGCGCTGGAACGCAACTCGCGCGCTGCAGATCCCGCGTTCCCGGAATGGAAAGAAAGTTCCCCCCGCGCTACAGCGGTTTCGCAGTGAAGATCTTCTCACAGCCGTCTTCCCGAAGCTGACGGGTTGTCAGGAAAATGTCGTGGGAGATATCGAACTTCCCGATGATCCGCTGGTTCAGCAAACGATGGATGACTGCCTGCACGAAGCTCATGACATGGAAGCACTCAAAGAAGTATTCGCAGCGGTCGAACGTGGAGAAATCGAATTCATCGCGCGCGATACCCGCGAGCCGTCGCCATTCAGTTATGAATTATTGAATGCCAATCAGTATGCGTTTCTGGATGGCGGTGAGGCCGCCGAACGCCGAGCCCGGGCAGTCACGACGCGACGTTCGCTGTCGGTCGATGACGTGCGCGACCTTGGCCGACTCGACGCGACGGCCATTGCTCAGGTTGTTGCGGACGCTCAGCCGCTGATCCGGAATGCGGATGAACTGCACGACACGTTGCTGAGCAGAATTCTGCTGCCGGTCGATGAAGGAGTTGAATGGTCGGGCTGGTTCCATGAACTGGTGAACCAGGGCCGAGCAACGCAGGTCACATCTGAAACGCAGGTCACATCTGAAACGCAGGTTGTGCCCGAAGAAATCGTATGTTTCGTGCGAGCCTGGGTGGCAACGGAACGCGCGCCCGCCGTCGTCGCGGCATTCCCGGATGCAATCCTCGCGCCCAGCGTGACTGTGCCGCATGGCGTGAAAACCGACTGGGAATCGACAGACGCCCGAGTCGCCATGGTCCGCGGGCTGCTGGAAATCTGCGGGCCGGTGACGACGGAAGCCGCAGCAGCGCGGATCGGAATCACGGTGAGTCAAACAGATGCCGCATTGGAGGCTCTGGAAGGCGAAGGCATCGTGTTGCGCGGCAGATTCACGCCGCCTGCTGCAAAAATGTCGGATGATGCATCTGCACTTAGGACTGAGACAGAAATAAGTGGGGCACGATTCCATCGTGCCGAGCACGTTAAAAACGTGCTCCACGTCCGGAAGTCGATAGTTATTTCTGCGCCGGTCCTTAGATCTCATATCGGCTGCGACACGGAACACCGTTCCAGTGGAACTCGTGATTCAGGCGACATGGCCCGCACCACAGAATGGTGTCATCGCCGATTACTGTCCCGCATTCATCGGCTGACGATGGACGGACTTCGACGGCAGATTGAACCGGTCTCAGTCGATGTGTTTATGCGATTTTTGTTTCGCCATCATGGTATCGTCGAGTCTCATCGCCGTGAAGGATCGAATGGCCTGTTTGAGGTGATTGGCCAGCTGCAGGGGCTCGATATTCCATCCGTGGCATGGGAACGCGATCTGCTTCCGTTGCGAGTCACGGGATATCAATCCGAATGGCTGGATGAGTTGTGTCTGACGGGTGAGATTGGCTGGGCACGAGTTTTTCCGCCGCCACGGAATCCGGACAAATCGCGTCCGATGGCAAGCTTGACTCGCATCGCCCCGGTTTCGATTTTTCTTCGCGAAGACCTTCCGTGGCTGGCCACTCGCGCGCCAACACTTGAGGTCGAAGGACTCAGCAGTCCCGGCACCCAGATTCTGGAAATCCTGACATCCAGCGGAGCCACGTTCGGGACGGATCTGCAGGTGGAAACTCGCATGTTACGTGACCATCTGGATGATGCGCTTGGCGAACTTGTTTCGCGTGGCCTGATTACGGCGGATGGATTTTCGGGTCTGCGCGGACTGGTCGCTGAAAAGCCGACGACATCGCGTCGATCGAATCGTGGGCGAGCCGAACGTATACGAGTCGTTCGGCCTGCGGTCGGACGGTGGTCGGTCACGCGGCAGCCGGTGCCTTCCGATGAGGCAGGGAATTCGGAGAATCTCAGGCACGATGTCAACGCAGAATGGGCGTGGCAGCTTCTTCGTCGTTGGGGGATTGTGTTCCGCGATCTGTTGACCAACGAAGACGGCGCGCCGGCGTGGTTTGAACTGCTGCAGGTATTTCGCAAACTGGAAGCACGTGGTGAAATTCGCGGCGGTCGATTCATTACGGGCGTTGCCGGGGAACAATTTGCTCTGGCCGACACGGTTCAGAAGATGCGACAAATTCGAGACGAGGGGCCACAGGAGGAACTCCTTCTGATCACGGCCGCCGACCCGCTGAATCTCGTGGGCGTGCTGTCAAAACACGATCGCGTTCCGAGGATTGCGAGCAATCGTATCGCGTACCTTGACGGTCTCCCGATCGCTGTCCTGCGTGGCGGGAACGCAGAGATCATGGAAACTGCCCGTGAAGAGCAACTCACGACTGCGTTAACCCGCCTTCGTCAGTTCTCACTCCTGCCGACGGAATCAACCCTCCTGTTGACGGCGACCGCAGACGTGTGAACTTATCCTTTTCCCGTCCCCGTAACTTGACTCTCCGAGTCGAGCCCGACTCGCTCAATTTCCTGCCCCCCCCAGTTCCCTGCCAACCGCCAACTGAAGGCTGACTGCCCGCGAGTGCAAACCGGTAAGGAATTGTCGCGAAATAGTTTCCCGCGTTGTACGACGGCCATCCGTGTCCGTCGAGACTGTCGCGACGGACAAGGATGTCCGTCGTACGAAAGTTATTTCGGGACATTTCCGAAGCTGACGCATGCCGCTGGCCTGACCTCTGTCGTCTATGCTTCGTTGGCCATTTCTTCCAGAACTTCGGCGATCACTTGCAGGCCTTCCGTCAGATCAGCGGCCTTCACATTCAACGCAGGCAGGAGTCGGACGACAGTGCCGTTGGTGGCGTTGATCAGGACTCCGCGTTCCATGCACTTCGCAACCGCTGGCGCGGACTCGATGCTGAGATCGATCCCGATCATCATGCCGCAGATACGAATTTCCCGGATGATGGGAAGTCGCTGCTGCAGAGCTTCGAGTTGCATCCGCACATCCACGGCCAGTTGCTCGACGTGATCCAGCAGACCTTCGCGTTCAATTGTCAATCCGGTTGCCAGACCAGCTGCCATTGCCAGTGAGTTTCCTCCAAACGTGCTGGCGTGCATTCCGGGACGCAGGTCACCGGCAAACTCATCCCGGCAAATCATGGCACCGCAGGCCACGCCGGCGGCAATACCCTTTGCCATCGTGATGACGTCCGGCTGAACACCGGACTGCTGATAGCCGAACCATGTTCCCGTGCGGCCCATGCCTGTCTGCACTTCGTCGAAGATCAGCAGGAGACCGTGTTCATCGCAGAGATCCCGCAGCGCCTGCAAAAAACCAGGTTCCGGAATTCGGACGCCGCCTTCGCCCTGCACAGGTTCAATCATGATTCCGCAGGTTTCGTGGTCGATCAGATTGCGTACGCCGTCGATATCATTCATCTTCGAATAGCGGAAACCAGCCAGCATCGGCCCTAGCCCTTCATGGTACTTGGGCTGAGCCGTTGCCGTAAGCGCGCCGAACGTACGACCGTGGAAGCCGTGCTCAAACGTGATGATGCGGTAACGCCCTTGAGCCGATCCGTGGAGCCTTGCGAGTTTGATGGCTGCTTCATTCGCCTCAGCTCCGCTGTTGCAGAAGAACGCTTTTCCGAAACTGCGAGTACACAAAAATTCTGCAAATCGTCCCTGCTGTTCAGTGTACCACGTATTCGGAACATGGATCAGTTGAGCCGCTTGTTCCTGGATCGCTTCGACGACCGCAGGCGGTGAATATCCCAGAATGTTGCAGCCCCAGCCGGGAAACAAGTCCAGGTATCGTCGCCCGTCAGCGTCCCAGACATGCGACCCTTGGCCTCGCACCAGTGCCACCGGGTAGCGACGATAATTCGGGATGACGTATTCATCAAACAGATCAATGATGGCCTGACTCTTTGAAATGGCAACCTGTGTCATTGAACAATCTCCGGGGAGAAATGGCGTGAAGGATGAAGGATGAAGGATGAAGGATGAAGGATGAAGGATGAAGGATGAAGGATGAAGGATGAAGGATGAAGGATTTCAGTTGGATTGCGGAAGTTTATTTGACACGCCGGATTGTGCGAAGTTCACCCGTAGCTCAGTCGCTCCGCCGACTGAGATTCCCATTCTCCGATGTGATCCGCCAGCCACCAAGGCGTCTGTCCTGATCCTCCAGAACTGTGAGCCGCAAATGCGCTAGCGGGGTGTTGATTTTATACCAACCCGAAGCGCCAGCGAGGCCGAAATGGCTGAATTCCTCGCCTGCGCTTCGGGTTGGTGTGACCATGAGCCATAAAAACCACTAATTCAACTGACCGCTCGCTGCCGGTATTTCTCCTACAAAAACGGCGACTAGCGCCTTGCAGCTCACCAGAACAGCGGCATTCAGACAAATTCCTACGGCACGATTTCCGTCCCGACGCCTGTATCCGAATAAATTTCCAACAGTACGGAATGCAGCATTGAGGCATCGACAATATGGACTTTGCGGACGCCGGCATCGAGCGATTCCAGTGCGGCTTCAACTTTTGGAACCATTCCCCCAGCAATCGTGCCGTCTGCAATCAAGGCACGTACCTGAGCCGCAGTGACATGCGACAGCCGCGAGGACGGATCCTTGATGTTTGTCAATATGCCGGGGATATCGCTCAGAAAGATCAGCTTCTCCGCAGACAATGCGCGAGCGACTGCGGCAGCTGCCGTGTCAGCATTCACATTCAGCCGATGCCCGACACGACTTAACGCAATGCTCGGAATGACCGGAATCGCACCGATGGAACACACGCGAATCAGCGTGTCGATGTCCACTTCCGTCACATGGCCCACGTGCCCCAGATCGACTGGATTGCCATGGTCGTCGCTGAGCGTCAGTTTCTCTGCGGTCAGGACATTCTCTGTTCTGAAATGCAGACCCGTGGATCGACCGCCGTTGCTGTTGATGCGATCCACAATCGACTGACAGATGTCCTCAACCAACACTCGCGAAGCGATTTGCAGTGTCTGTGGATCGGTGAAGCGGCGGCCTGCCACGAACCTCGGCTCAATCCCTGCGGCACTCATGGCCGCGCTGATCGCTTTGCCACCTCCATGCACGATCACGGGTTTCATGCCCACAGTCGCCATGAACACGACATCGGTGAGCAGACTATCGACAGCGGCAACATCATCCAGAGTGCTGCCGCCGATCTTCACCACCACATAACGTCCACGAAATCGCTGAATCCAACTGAGAGCTTCGATCAGTACTTTCGCCTTACGAATTGCTTCGTCCATGAGTATTCCGTGAGCAGGTTGGCCAATGAATCGCGAATCGGGGAGAGTAGAATTCCAAATGCTGGATTCTACGAATGCGGGAAATTGAATCAACGTGCCGGACGGGTGTTGCGTTCAGATTGTCGGTGATTAAGCTTCGTACCGCCGATCGCATGATAGTGCGATTGACACTGTTTGGGTGCTCGCGGGTGTTCTAAACGTCAGCTTTTGATGTTGAAAACACGGATGCGAGTGAAAAGGGAAGACGGTGGCTGATGGCATTGACATCAGGATTCCGTCGCGGTCCCGCCGCTGTAATCGGGGACTGAAACTGCAATGATCCACTGTGGAAACGCTGAATCCTGTCGGTAGCGACCGATGAGCGTTTTCGATGGGAAGGAGCAGCTTCGGGACGATCCGAGAGCCAGAAGACCTGCCTGAACAGTTTGCAGACGTCCCCTTCGCGGAAAGGTGTTGTCGGCATGAACAGCGCTGGCAGTGCCCTGATCACTGCGCCCTGTCCGTAAAACGAGTCTCCCGACTCGTTCATCGGCGTTCGGTCGCACTACAACAAATGCCAGCCGTCTTCAGCCTGCGACTCTGACCGCATTCCTTGTACGTTCAGGAGTCGTGCATCGTGGCTGAAAACACTCGTCGCCGTCTTCGCGGCTTTACGCTCATCGAATTACTGGTCGTGATTGCGATCATTGCAATCCTTGTGGCTCTGCTGCTCCCAGCAGTTCAGCAGGCACGAGAGGCAGCTCGTCGCACTCAGTGCAAAAACAGTCTGAAACAACTGGTCCTGGCGATGCACAACTATGCAGACGTCTATCAGGAGTCATTCGTGCCATACGTGATCGAAGATCAGGCACGATTGAATTATTTGCAGACGTTCTCCGGCAGTCCTGGTTCCGCACGATTCTGGTTTGGAACCGTGAATTACAACGAGCCCGACCCGACGAAACAGCTGGATTTTGCAACCGGTGCGTTAAGCCCATTTATGGAAGCAAACTACGAATCATTTCAGTGTCCGAACTTTGGTCCGCCGCAAATGGATGCAGTCCGTTTTGGAAAACCAGCGACCGGATTTGGCTACAACGGACACTATCTGTCGCGCGCGGCCGGAATTGAATGGTTGCCACCGAGCTATGACGCGCAGTTTAGTCCTCGACCAGTCTGCCGCAAGTTCCGCGACGTCCGCGAATCCGGGCGGACTGTCGTCTTTGCCGACAGCGCAGCAGTGAAGCTCGTTGGATTTTCTCCGCTGACTTTCAGTTTTGAAGAGAACTGGTTGTTGGATCCGCCCAGTCAGAATTTTCCCACGGTCCACTTCCGTCATCTGGATTCCGCAAACGTCGCATTTGTTGATGGGCATGTCGAGAGTATGTCGTATGCCACGTACGTAGAAATTCCCGGCGACAATCTTTTGTCAGACGAACAAGTGAGGCTGATGGAAGAAAAACGCCTTGGCTTCATCTCCGCCGGGAGCCTGGAAGATCCATCGAAACGCGATGAATTATACGATCTGGAGTAGGTCGATTCCGCCGGAATCGACTTTAGGACCGGCGAAGAAACAACGGTCATCTTTCGGACGTGGGGCACGTTTTTAACGTGCCCGGCACGATGGAATCGTGCCCCACTTATTTCTGTCTCAGTCCTTACCAGGATGGACTTTCACGTCCGTCGCATTTTACGGCAGACGTTTGATGCTGATGTTTCGGAACGCGACAGGATCGTTGTGACCTGCGAATCCAAAGAATCCACTGGTTCGAACCTTGCCGGGGTGCGGTGAATTTGCCATGTATTCAGTGACCTTTGCAAGATCAGTGTTCAGAATGAGATTGCCATTCAGTTCCACTTTGATCGTACTGCCATTCACTGTGACTTCCTGGAAATTCCAAGTGTTCGCAGGTCTCAGGAAACCCCGTTCTGCAGCCGCCATGCCGTACGCGGATCCGTGGTATTGACGTGCATCAAGTTTCGCATAGTTCTGATGTTCTGAATCCAGCACCTGAAGTTCGCACATCGCGGCGTAGGCCGGATCGCCAGTGCCGTCGGTGCGAATCGCCAGACCATTGTTGCCTGACGGAGGAACCGCGAATTCCAGGCGAACGACAAAGTTGGCGTATTCGTCCGTTGTATGCAGAATGCCGCCGTGACCAGCTTTGCAACGAATCGCTCCATCGACGACTTCATAGTTGTTCGCTGCGCCACTCCAGCCGGTGAGATCAGTGCCGTTGAAACTGGATTCAAACCCGTCAGCGTGACTCCCCGCCAGAATCTGATTGGCTTCTTCTGCCGGAATCTCCCGCAGAAAAATGTTGCGCCAGCGAATTTCTCCACCATGAGTCTGCAGGCAGATCGGGCCACTGCGGAACAATGGATTCTCGCGATCAAAATAACTCTCCATAATCGCGTTGTCCACGACGTGCTTGCCGTTCAGCCAGACACTTGTCCGCGCACCAATCTGACGAATCCGGAAGCTGTTCCATTCTCCGAACGGCTTGTCGGCGAGTTCGGCAGGATCCTTGCCTTCGGCACCCGCACTGTTGTTCCACAGTCCGCCACTGCCTTTGTTTGCACCAAGGTTGAACTTGGATTCTTCCGTCGAGTCCCAGATTTGTACCTGTGGATTCGCTTTGAGATAGATTCCACTATCCGCCAGCGGGACCGTCTTGTAATCAATGAGCAATTCGTAGTCGGTGTATTCGCCGTCCGTCGCCAGATAGGCACCATGTCCGTCATTGATCAGTTCTTCGTTTTCAACGGACCAGTGCAGTTTTGCATCCGCCGTCCATTCCGCGATTTGTTTCGCACGATCTTCAGGTGTCATCTTTGCCAGATCACGCGGATCGAAATGAGGCATTCCGTGCCAACCCGTCAGATTCTTTCCATTAAAAATGGCATGAAAACCTTCCGGCACTTCGGCAGCATGACTGACGTTGCACTGGTTGAAAATAATCGCAAACAGAAGCGAAGAAAGAAAAATCGCTTTGAACAGCATATGAGTGGCTCCAGGCAGGTTGGTAAAGGTGGGAAACACGCTCGACAAAGTCCATTGAGTGACAAGCATTGCGTACGGTAACGAATTTTTTCAGCGACGAAAACCGAACGCAAGTGCAGCTCTATCGACTGAGTGACCGGAATCGCGCTGGCCATCGCTAATGCGTGGTGAAAACACAGGGAAAACCGCCGGTTAGGACCGTTCGAGAAATAACTGTCTCCTTTTTATACCCCTCACCCTACGCTCTCCCCTTGCCAGGGGAGAGGAGGATGCGGTCAATTATTTCTCGAACGGTCCTTAGTGCTCCTTCAGTGCTTGATTCCCGGTTCGCCGCAGATGAGATCCGCGGAACGGTCTCGGACGTGGATTGGGGCGGTACTGGCATCGTGGATCGGGCGACTGTACCTCAGGTGGTTGAGGATGGCACAATCGTTTAACCGCTTGGGCAAGGCCCCGCGATTTGTATCTCAAATCTCAAATCTCAAATCTCAAATACGAAATTTCAAATCTCAAATTTCAAATCTCAAATTTCAAATCTCAAATCTCAAATTTCAAATTTCAAATCTCAAGTTTCAAATCTCAAATACGAAATCTCAAATTTCAAATCTCAAATTGAACAATCGCCGTCCCCTGGGCACGCGGTAAAACGAACCAATGCCAACCGCGTGCAGTCGACACGGCTGGTCTTCTACCATCGTGGCGGCTCTTCGCTACTCTGAACCTCGGACGCAGACATGGAGTTTCCCCTGTCTGCTCCGCAATCGTTAAGAGTTTTGTTTTCGTCAGAAGATTCTGGCACAGCCACAGATGTCATGAGAAGGAATGTCTCTACGATTCGCGGGTTGAGCCTGCGTCCACGACGGGTGAACTCGCGCAGACACTTTTCGAATCGCCGGGTTAGTTGGCGATGGTCAGATTTCTGAAGCGATTCGTAAATCGTGTGGCTTAAGATTCCCCTTCGATAACCCAGAGCCACAAACATGATTTCTTTCCGCTTCAGCACGCTTGTCAATAATGTACAACGTATCTGGAAACGATGGACGGACGACAACGGAAGTCTCCTGGCTGCGGGTGTCGCCTATTACGGAGCGTTGTCGTTCTTTCCATTGATATTGACCTTGATTTCCGGCGTCGGACTGCTGCTGGAGTTTACCTCTGCGGGAAGAAATGCGGAGACAGAACTGCTCAACGCTGTGGGAAGTCAGTTATCTCCGGCGTTACAGGTTCATGTGGCAGCGGCACTGGACGAGGTTCGCAGCGGGGCACAGACGACGGGGCCGATCGGTCTGATCACGCTGTTGTTCGGAGCGATGGCGATCTTCGTGCAGTTTGAGACGGCGTTCGATGTCATCTGGAATGTCGAACCACCGGAATCCCGAGGAATACTGGCAGCCGTCTGGCGTGTGATCTTTCATCGCGGGCTGGCATTTCTGATGCTTTGCGGTCTGGGTGTGCTGCTTCTCGTGATCTTGATTCTCGGCATTGCGCTGAGCGCTGCGACAGCATATTCCACGACCATTCTGCCAATGACGGATCGCCTGTGGGCGGTGGTCCGCCTGTGTCTCCCGATGGTCCTCGACGCTGGCGTGTTTACACTCACCTACCGCTGGCTCCCCAAAGTTCACGTCCGCTGGTCAGAAGCCATTCGCGGCGGAATTTTTGCAAGCATCATCTGGGAGATTGGCCGTTTTCTGCTCACTCATTTCCTGATCGGCACACGGTACTCGAACGCCTATGGCGTCGTAGGTTCGTTCATCGCCGTCATGCTGTGGGTTTACTACGCCGTCACGGTTCTTTTTCTGGGTGCCGAATACATCCAGTGTGTCTGCCGTAACAAAGATCGCATTGCAGTCCAGGTCAAACCGCAAAGCGACGTGAGGAAGCGCGAATAAATGTAACCGTTCACGACATTTCGAGAATGGCAGTTTAAACCACAGATGGACGCGGATGAACACAGATTGATTGTTGATGTCTATCTGTGTGAATCTGTGGTTGTTTTCGCAGGTTTCGTTCTGATGCGTGAACGGTTACGCAACCAGCAAGCAAACGACAGCCTGCCAGCACGCCCCGAAGACTTCCAGGAAGACATGTATTCAGGTTGCATTATTCCGCATCGCCATGCGGCATCTGGTCAATCCGGCGACTGGCCTGATACAGGCCCCAGCCGAGCAGAATCACGAGGATGCCGATCACGGATCCCATCAAAAACGGGTTGTTCAGCAGGCTTTTCACATCAACCGGTTTTTGGGCACCAGATCCTGCAATTGCTGACTGGACTCCCAGCGTGGCTGTGACAGGCTGAATTCCCCTTGCCAATGCGGTCATGAGAGCAACCGTATCGCTGTTCGGCGGTTGAGCTGTTTCGGAGCCATAAACCAATCGAACATTCTGATCCGGTTTGCCCAGGAACACAACTTCATCCTGATGCCCGAACGCATTCACGGCGTCAATCGACAGTGCCGGACTATCACCATTGTCTAAGACCAGCCGCAGAGAATCACGCCGGGTCTCCGGAAGGCGGATTGTGAGGTGCTCCTCCTGAAAGTCCCGCAACTGGAATTGCGAAATCGTCGTGTCTGCAATTGTCTCCAGATCTGCATGATTCGCGGACTTATCGTCGAAAATCTGTAGCACTGCGTGTCGGCTGAAATTTCGGCTGCCGGTGACAATCGTCAACTCCGTCAGCGGTTCGCGGCGACTGACGAATTCGACCAGAGTTTGGTTTTCCTCGGAATCCTGAGTGACTTTCAGATCCGTCACAGGCCACGGTTGAACTTTGTCTGCGTGAACGATCTTGTCCGCCTGCTCCGTCCAGAGATCAATGCGGTCGATGCGAAACGGACGTCGCTGGATCGTCGTCTTCTCGGTCCGGATGTCTTCCGCGTCACCGCGAAGCGAACGAGTCAATTCGAGCAACTGAGATTCCTGATCCGAAGTCAACGCATCGATCACAATCCGAAACTCCCGAGCGCTTGTCGGGGGTAGAACAACCTCAGTGCGGCGAACATCCATGAACTGCGAATAATCAAAAATCAAGACTCCATCGACCAGCATCGATTCCGTTCCTTCCGCTGTCGAGAAGACTCGCACCTGTTGTTCAAAATTCTGCAGAGGCGTTACAAA
This sequence comes from Candidatus Kuenenia stuttgartensis, assembly GCA_945861465.1. Taxonomy (GTDB): domain Bacteria; phylum Planctomycetota; class Planctomycetia; order Planctomycetales; family Planctomycetaceae; genus SXXK01. Next base: position 7,437 of record CAMAVB010000027.1, on the reverse strand, counting down.
GTTCAGCGCCAGCGGCGATGGGTCCTCTGGTTTCAGAATGATGCGGATTTCCATGCCGTTGTTGTCCAGTGGCATCAGGGTGGGATTTACTGCAGTCCAAATCTTCCGAACTTGTTCAGTTCGTGGTTCAGAGACTCGTCGGATCAGGAATGGAACCAGCCTGTCACCAGCGTCAAGAACCCGCAGGTCCGGAAAACTGTCTCTGGTCGCCGCATAGACATCACTGTCCAGCAGGACCGAAAACAATTCTTCCTGTGCCTGTCCGACCACCTTAATCGGCCGCGAAAACCTGAACAACACAGCCTCTTCAGCGACCCCTGATCCAGGTAGAATGACGGCAATCCCCAGCACGCAGCAGATCCATCGCATTGTCATCATGTGGCGTCTCCTTCTTGTTCAGTGTCTGCTGGACCTTGTCCTGGCTCCGCAGCGACGAAGGGGTTTGGTTCATTGACCTTTGTCTCAAACGTTTTTCGAGACCGCAGATACAGGAACGATCCGCAGAGGACGAGCACTCCCAGAATGATGAACGCCACGATCCGATACAGCTGATCCAATCGGGACAGATCCACAAAGAACACTTTCCACGTGACGATCACAAACAGAGCAAGTCCGGCATACCGCATCGGCTTGATGTCCCTGCCGATGCCTCTGATAAGGAACGCCAGAGCAAACAGAGTCCATAAGATCGAAATCCCACCGGATCGCAGGTTCTCCACATAGTACTTCAGAAACGAATTCAGTTCCAAAGTGGAATACAGAAACAACATGCCGATGCCGGCAATGCCCATCACAGTCCCTGCGTCCCGGGCAAGCGCCCGATCAGCGGTGGCTTGTCTCATCAGCAGTCGCGTAGCAAATGCAAAAAAGACAATGATGGCCCCGAAATCCAGCAGGCGGAATCCGGCATCGTAAAACACGTAGTCACCATCGTACAGAAACCGGCTTGTGGCCGACCAGTACCGAAGGTCGAAAACGATCAGCTTAACGAGCACAGCCGTGACGAAGAGTCCCAGAAAGACAAGCACCACTCGACTTGAAGTTCGTGAGAACTCAAGGATCAGCAGCAAACAGACGCTTAACCACAGCAGCGTAAGGATCGGCAGTCGAAGCGGAGGAAACAAGGCTCCGAGAGTACGATTGAGTTCAAGATGCATGTACAAAAACAGCATTCCGAACATCACGAACACCGCCGTTTTCGCGGCCGCTCGCTCGCCGATCCAGCCGCTGATGTCGGCGGCTTTATCGACCGCCAGCGAAGCCGTCTGTCCTGGTTTTACCAGCATCCGATAACCCAGCGCCAAAGATGCTATCGGGACTCCAAACATCACCAGGCGTTCGACCAGTTCTGCGAGGTAGTCCATCAGCGGCAGGTCCGCGAGACTGGGTTTGCCATATTGAGACGGCAGGTCCATAAACATGAACCGTCCGAGAACAATGACATACAGGCAGTAGGCCACGAGTCTCAGGAATTCACTGCTGAGTTTCCCGGCGACCCACAGCATGACGGCCGCCTGAACGGCCCAACTCACAGTGATCCATTCACGCGACAATAACAACGGAACGGTGATCGCCAGGAAGAATGCCGACAACGCCGTAAAGCTGAGCATCAGTTCGCGGTCGAGCATTCTGCGGACCAGGCAAAACCAGACGTGAATTACATAAAACGCGGTCAGGCCAAGCGTGACGGCAGCAACCCATTTCTCGCCGTACGATTCTTCGATCAGCCAGTAACTCAGACAGAAGAAAACCGCCGCGTTCAGGAACAGCACCAGCACATCCAGCAGATTTGACTTTGTGCGGTTGCGCAGGTTGTACACAAAGACCATCGTGGAAAACAAAACGAAGAACGCAATCAGGAATGGCATGACCTGCCAGAAGTGCAGGGCAGGTTGGTAATCTCGCAGCGATCCGCCAACCAGAAAGAAGTTACCTGTGAAACTCAGGTAGTTCAGGAGCGGCCAGCGCTTCCAGGCACAGATTCCCAGCACTCCCAGACCCAGGACCAGCATGTATCCGTACAGGCCAGGAAAATTCACCTGCCCGGTCGCGAGCATCACAGGCGTTCCATAACCGCCGATCACACCAAGGACTGCGGTCAGGATGGAATGAAATCGAACGGCAATAAACCCGGAGAGCGCTGTCACCGCAATCATCGCCGCAAATGCCACAGGCATCTCAATCAGGTGATAAAAGTTGGCGGCGGCGAACGCACTGAAGTACAGCGTCGCAATGCCGCCTCCCAACAGACCCTGGCCCATCACATGGAATTTTCCGCCCAGGATTCTGGTCCCCGTGATCAACATGACCAGACCAGCGGCAACCGACAGTGCCACGCGGGCCGTCTGGGAAATAAGCCCGTGCTCAATTGAATACTTGAGGAAGAAGCCGATCCCGATGACAAGTAACATGATCCCGATCCGCAGCAACCATTGACTGGCAATCGCGAACTCCACAGAGACGCCTTCGGGAATGTTGTCTTCGCCCACGATGATCCAGTTCCAGATTCGCTGCAGGACGTCCTTCGCGGCAACCTCGAAACGATTGGGAACCCGTGGAACCGGCGGCGTGCGTTCCGCTGGTCGCGGTGTTGCAGCGTGCCTCATTGAGGCCTGCAATTCTGTGGATGCCTGCACGGGCGGAATTTGAGCAACACCTTTTGGTCTTGCCGCTTGAGTCACATCACTCGACCGGGCAAACTCGCCGAGGGTCGGAATCTGATTCGCCGCGGTCACCGGCGGTATTGGAGCCTCCATTGAGGATTCGACGGGGGACGCTTCGCCAGCCACTCCGCTCTGCGATGCTGCGCCAGATTTCAACACCTGGCCCAACAACGTGCGCTGTTGATTCAGCGTGTCAAAAATGGCGTGCATCTGCCTGGTGAGCCGGGTAGATGTCTCATCGTGCTTCTTCCGCAGCTGACGAACCTGCAGATAGAGCGGCAACAGCAGCAGGAAAATCATCAGCACTTCGAACATCGTCAATGCCTTTCAAGCAGAGCCAGGCAATCGTTGTTAGATACTACACGAAAAGCAGCTCTGTTGCATTCGAACCGACGCGGTTTCGCACTACCACAATCAATTTTGAACTCTGCACATTTTTTTCGATGTTTTCGGCTTTTCGACCGTTCAGTTTACATTGCCTTCAAGAGTCGAACGCAGTCCGAAATCATGTGAACTACCTCGGTGTTGTCATCGGTACCGACCACAACCGGATCACTGGTTGCAATCGAATGACGACACGACGGAACAGTTGCATGTACCTTGAACGTCAAAAATCACTCCGCGCGATGTACAGACATCCCAGCCCCAGCATGACGACGATGAACGCCAGGTTGCTGAAAATCGCGTTCCACACATCGAACGTCACGCGCTCTGCTTCGAGATTGGCCCGCGCGTTGCCTTCCTGATTGGGATTGTTGTTGATTTCGACGGATTTCTCTCCGGTCACAATCCATTGCACAGCGTTGTCTAGATCACTGGGTTTTGGCAGGATCGTGTGCAATGGGGCGACCACATAGTCATAGATTCGGCAAGGCAGATCAACACTGCCAGGGAGTTGCGCGGCAAATGTCTGCGTCGCAACGTCGTAAAGTCTGACACTGCGATGATGATCGACCACCATCAATTGAGATTTATCATTGTACGCAATGGCGGAGGCATAGCCGCTTTCGCGTGGCGCCCAGGACAAAAACTGTCGGCTCGCTCCATCAAAGACCAGGACGGTACCGTGATGCGTCAGCACCGCCGCACTGCTGCCGTCCGGAGCGCATTCGGCAACGCGCGGCTTCTGACCTTCAGGCAGCCTGGATTCCGCGATGACTTCAAAAATTGTGGCATCGACAGCAAGCACCTTGCCGTCCGCACGAGCGATGATCGCGATGTTACCGCCCCCAGCCAGAATCGCAGACTCCTTCCACTGGAGATCCCTGGTTTCACCGGCCACATACTTGCCGTCGGCGGTTCGGTTGATTCGACGAAGTTCCCCGGCGTTCAGTGCCAGGAATGAATTGTCCGACGGATTGAAGGCAACCGACGAGCCCGCAGCGATTGCCGGAAATCCTTTTTCTGTCAGATTCTCAAATGCCTTGGCAGACGAAGACGACAACAGTCCGCCGAAGATGCCCTTGATAAACGTCTGCGCCTTCCGCTCCTGGTCTGTCTGACCGACAAATCGATAAATTCCGCGTGAGCCGGGCAATATGACGTCACCATCCGTGGTCTGAAAAATCCCAAACATTGACTCAGGCGTCTGAGACTCTGCCTGCAGTTCAAACTTCTCATCCACATTGCCGTCAAGAATCGTAGAAGGCCCGATCCCGCCCACCCGACTCATCGTCGGCTGCAAAGCCATAATACGTTTTCCATCACTGCTCACGGAAATCCGAAATCGATGCCCCGAAAAAACGAGACGCTGTAAAAACGCGGGAAGCCGGTCGCTGCTGTCTGCCTGAGGCACGGGCTCCCAATCGCTGGCTTTCTGGTCCCAGCGATGAACAGTTCGTCCACCGTCCACACCAAACACTTCACCGCCGTTCGCAGAGATTTCACTGACTCGTCGCGCTTTGACGATGAGCTCATTCATGGAGTTGTGAGCCAGACCGATCAGAGTCACTCCCAGCCAGAAGAGGATCACCAGAATCAGGGACACAACGGCATTCCGCCAGATTGCTCCGGTCAGAGCCGAGACAGAAAAGTAAATGGAAAACAGAAACACATACAGCGGAATGCACCACAGCAACTCCGGACGCCACATTTCAAGTCGAACCCCGAGGAGTAACCAGATGCCCGTCACCAGCAGTGTCGCGCAGATCAGGGTAAAAACGCAACCGCCCAGAAACTTCGTGAGAAACAGCATCGCCCGAAACACGGGCTTACTGAGCAATAGAGAAATCTCACCGGGTTCAAAAGTCCGGGGAATCAGTGTCGCAGTGAACAGTAACGATGCAAAGACTCCGACAATACCCAGAAAGAATCCCAGCACGATCGTAATAATTCCGTCGATCGCCTGCTTCATCTGAGAAGGCAGAATTGGCAGCGGACCAGTAATATCGAATCCGGCGTAGGTGAGTGACAATGCCGTTCTTTCGCTGACACTGATGTAACGTGCAAATGCCTTCTCCAGGCGTCGCAGATTTCGATTTGACCGCTCATTGACGGCAAGTGATTCCGCATCGGGCGGACGCAGTTCGTCGTCCATCTCAACTTTTTCAAATGCTGTCACGTTGTAGAATTCAGGTTTCTTCAGCAGTTCGTTCACTGCGTTGACCACAAAATGACGCCCTCCGCCGCCACGTTGTCCACGACGTCCGTCGGACTCGTCCTCCGACTTTGTGAATTCGACAAACTGCTCCTGTTGCTTAACGGTCAGCAGCGACCAGATGTGCCCTTCAGGTGTTTGCGGGTCAGCCTGTCCGTCGGAAAGTGCCTTGGCAAATTTTTCCGGATCCATCAGCTCTTGATGGCGTAATGCTGTATTTGCAGCGTTGAGCAATCCGAAGGGAAGGAGTGCGAGCAGCAGAAGCAGAATCCCGCCCAGAGCCAGCCACAACACCATCGACGCGGCGGCTTCACGGAGTGAATCCTTCAGAATGGCAAAGTAGGCTTTCATCGACGATCGGCTCCCACAATATTCATGAACACTTCTTCCAGAGTCTTTTCGCGACGTGCGATCTGCCAGATACTGACCTGCTCGCCGCGCAGTGTGTCGATCAGTTTGTCGAGTTCCGCCTGAGATCGAATGGCGACTTCCACTTCGAACGCATTTTCCGCAACGGCACGCACGACCGCTCCGGCCAGAGAACTGGTGGCTTTGCGGACCGCGACTTCCGGTCCTCGTAACTGCAGAAATACGGCAGAATCAGTCAGCGCCGCCTTCAGGTCTTTTACAGTGCCCGTGAGCAGACATTGCCCGTGATTTAGAATCGCCACACTGTCGCAGACCAGTTCGATTTCCTGCAGCAGGTGACTGTTGAGAAACACCGAATGGCCTTCGGCAGCAAGTCGCTGCAGCACTTCGCGGATTTCACGCCGCCCGACCGGATCGACGCCGTCCGTGGGTTCGTCGAGCACAATCAGCTGCGGTTTGTGAATCATCGACTGAGCCAGCCCGAGTCGCTGCAGCATACCTTTCGAATAGCCGGACACGCGATCATTTTCGCGCCCCTGCAATCCGACTGATTCCAGCAGCGGCTGACGACGTTGTCGAATCTCTGACATCGACAGTCCACTCAACGCACCATAGTATTCCAAGGCCGTGTTTGCGGTGAGATGCCGGGGAATGCGATGATTCTCTGGCAGGTATCCGACTTCACGTCGTGCGGCTCGTGAGCCTGCCACTTGTCCCAGAACTGAGGCCGATCCACCTGTCTTGCGCACAATCCCGAGCAGGATCTTGATCAGTGTCGTCTTGCCGGCACCGTTTGGTCCCAGCAGCCCATAGATCGTTCCGCGCGGGACATTCAGCGAAACGCCTTTCAATGCCTGAAAAGACTTACGGCCAAATAATCCGCTGCGATATGTCTTCGAGACATCGGTCGTCTGAATGACGAAGTCCGGATTGTGATTCATGCGCTGCTCGTATTTTACGATTTCGAACGTTTTGATTCTATTCTGCCTGTGAATTGTCCGCACCGTACGAACATTTTCACCCCACGTCAAAGCCTGACTCCGGTGTACTCCTGCATGTTCGCTCAGCATCCGCCAGTATTTCAGATCGGCTCGCCAACTCTCCCCCTTGGGGATCGCCGTTTCAAACGTTGCTGAGAACGAGGCAGAAACCGACCATCGATTGGCCCCACTGGCCCTGCGGTGTGTTGATTTAATACCAACCCGAAGCGCCAGCGAGGCTGAAATGGCTGAATTCCTCGCTGGCGCTTCGGGTTGGTATGATCATGAGCCATAAAGACCACTAAATCAACAGACCGCCTGTGCCAGTGGACTGCGGGTTTGACAACTCATTGCGACGTATCAAAGGCTTATCGTTGTCAGACCTTCGTTCCACCGGCTTCACGCCTTGTCGTTACCCACATTTTTTCAGCGAGTTCTGCAAAAACACTGAGTTTTCAATAGTTGGTGTCGTCTGGGTTTGAGAACTACAAAGCAACACGTCAGCCCCATCGGCCCCACGCCGGGTGAGCCAGGGTTTGGAAACTACAACGGAAAACACCACGGCGCTTCGTCCCCACCCGGCTTCATGCCGGGGGTACGACGGTTTGAAAACTCGCACAGCCAAGTCGTCAAACCGGGGCTCTACCGGCGTAAAGCCGGCAGGGGCCGAGTTGCGTGTGGGGGCGTGTGTAGTTGCCAAACCGCGGCTCTACCGACGCGGGGTCGGCAGGGGCCGAATCGCCGTGGGATCCGGCTGCAACCAATCAGCGCATGACTCCATCATGTCGCCGCGTTATGAGTGAACGCAATTCTCCGATCCACACATCAA
>CAMAVB010000026.1 GCA_945861465.1 Candidatus Kuenenia stuttgartensis | reverse complement strand
CACTGCAGTGCTTTCTGCAGCACGAATCGGGTTTGCGGTCGCGGCCCTTCAAAGGCATCCACGACGAGCAGCGCTCCGTCGGCCATTTTAAGGACGCGTTCCACTTCGCCACCAAAGTCGGCGTGCCCCGGTGTGTCGATAATATTGATGCGGACATCGTTCCACATCATCGCAATATTCTTGGCCAGAATCGTAATGCCACGTTCACGTTCCAGATCGTTTGAATCCAGAATGCAGGTTCCCATTTTCTGGTTTTCACGGAACATGCCGCTTTGACGGATAAGACAGTCCACAAGCGACGTTTTACCATGGTCAACGTGTGCAATGATGGCGATATTGCGAATATCAGTACGACGCAGAACACCCTGATCATCGATCACGGGAAGAGAAACAACGGCAGACATGAAAAACACCCTGGGAGTTCGATCGCGCGGAATTCTTGTGACCACGGAGTGCGTCGAGGATTGACGCGGCTGGAATCCGGGAAAATAGGATCGATAAGCGGCGGAATGATACCCTGACCGGTGCCCTGCACGAAGACGTCCTTTTTGAATTCACCCGAAATTCTTCGTTACTGGACCAGTTTTACGCCGAAAAAGGCCGGAATCTTCGGGATTCTGAGCAGTTGATCACTGCCCAACTCTTCAACACCCCAAGCCGATGGGACCGTCGTCTTCATCGTTTAGCGGCAAGCCGCAGGCGTCGGTGCCAAGTTTCGCCTACTCCTGCGGCTCGCCGTTAAACAAAAATCCGGACATTGAAGACTACACCGGCAGTCCGCTATCTGGATGCAGCACTGGCCAGCCGTGCAGCGATATTCACCGCGCCGGCAACTGCGTCCTCGACGACCGTTGTCTGGAACAGCTTGATTCCTGCGGCTTCGATTTCTGCAAGCACGTGTTGCCGAAATTCAGGATTCTGAATCAGCACGGAACCAGTTAAAGCAAGAGAAAGCATAGATTGCATCTCCAGACGCCGCACGGTCACGACCGCCATTGCCGCCAGTTCTGCCGCCGCCTGCTGGAGGATTTCCAGAGCCACATTGTCCCGCCGAGCGGCAGCAGCAAATCCCAGCGTCGCCATGTTCGCGACGACCGCGCGCGGCACTTCATGCGAGTAGACGGCGGTGACAATTTCCTGCGGTGACGACAGTTCCAGATGTCCAGTCACGTCAGCCACAAGGCACGTCTGTTGGCTGCGGCCATCGACGGCCCGGGACACGGCATTCAACACGGCACGTCCAATGCTGAACGCACTGCCTTCATCACTGAACAGGTATCCCCAGCCACCGCTGCGTGCAGTCTGACCTTTGGCGTTACGGCCCCAGGCAAGTGACCCTGTGCCCGCGATCAGCGCTACGCCGCAGCCATCGCCCTGATCCACGTGCAGCAATGGTACAGCATCATTGACAACCAGAACCGTCTCCGCCAGTCTTGAAAAGTTGGCCCAGTCTTCGATCACACTTCGGTCTGAATCCCGATCCGCCCCGGCCAACCCCAGACAAGCCGCCGCCACCGTCGCCCGAGGCAAACCTGCGTCCGCGAAAGCCGACTCAACGGCGGCATCCAGATTCTTGAGCGCCATCACCGACCCGACAGCCCGCTGATTCGAAGGCCCTGCGAAACCTCTGCCTGCGACATCGACCTTCCTCTCACGCGAATCATCACCGCACACTGCCAGCCAGGCAACGGTCTTTGTACCACCGCCGTCGATGCCCAGGACCAGTGAGGTTGCAGTTTGTTGGAGTGTATTCATGTCGTCGATCACGCTATCAGGTCGTTGTTTGCGATAAGATGGAATCGACGACACGACCATGAACATCCGTCAGTCGGAAGTCACGACCGGCGAACTTGTACGTGAGTTGCAGGTGATTGAGTCCGAGCAGGTGCAGCATCGTGGCGTGCAGGTCGTGCAGGTGGACCTTGTTTTCGACGGCGAAGTATCCGTATTCATCGGTGGCTCCGTAGCGAATGCCGCCTTTCACGCCACCGCCGGCGAGCCACATGGTGTAGCCCTGCGGATTGTGATCGCGCCCGTCATCGCCTTGTGCCACTGGAGTTCTTCCGAATTCGCCTCCCCACAGCACAAGTGTTTCATCCAATAGACCGCGTGATTTCAGATCTGCAAGCAATGCCGCAATCGGCTGGTCAACTTCCAGCGCGTTGCGTGAATGATCTGCACGCAATCCGCCGTGCTGGTCCCATTTATAGCTGTGGGTGCATTGGACAAAACGCACGCCTTGTTCGATGAATCGACGAGCCATCAGGCACTGTCGTCCGAAGTTCCGTGTCTGTGGCTGATCCAGACCGTACGCCTTCTGCGTATCTTCTGACTCGTCGTTGATTTCCTGGAGTTCAGGCGCGGCGGTCTGCAGGCGATATGCCAGTTCATACGAGTTGATCCGTGCTTCCAGCATCGAATCGGGCCCGGTTCGCTCCAACAGGCTGCGGTTCAGCGTCTGCGCAAAATCGAGTTCCTGTCGTTGGAGATTCAGGTCCAGATGGTCGGCATTTTCAATAAACGGGATCTTCGCCATGTCAGACGCGATTCCGGCATTTCCAATGGCCGTGCCTTGAAAATCTGCCGGCAGGAACGACGATCCCCAGGAAGTGGCACCCCCGTGCGTCAGCGTCGGACAAATCGTGATAAAGCCGGGGAGAGATTCATTTTCCGTTCCCAGACCGTAGGTGATCCATGCACCCATGCTGGGACGCACAAACGTGTCGCTGCCAGTGTGGAGTTCCAGCAGGGCAGCTCCGTGTCGTGAATTGGATCCGTGCATTCCGTTGATAATGCACATGTCATCAACGTGCTTTGCGACATGCGGAAACAGGTCGCTGACCCAGGCGCCGCATTCACCGTATTGCCGAAATTCCCAGGGTGACTTCAGCAGGTTGCCGGTCTGAGATGAGAAAACCCGCGGCTTGTTGAACGGCAGCGGCTTACCGTGATCCCTGATCAGCTGAGGCTTGTAATCAAACGTATCGACCTGAGAAGGGCCTCCGTGCATGAACAAAAAAATCACGCTTTTCGCCCGCGCGGGAAAGTGGCTGGGTTTCGGGGCCATCGGCCCTGCGATTGATGCCGCCGTGGCTCTGTCCTGCATCAGCGCTGAAAGTGCAAGCGTGCCGAATCCGCACGCTGACGAACGCAGCATCTCGCGTCGACTGGGGCGGGTGTTAAAGGTACGGGAGTTCATAGAATTCGCTTCTGATTCACAGCACATGAGCGGTTCGGCGCTAGTTGTCTGTTGATTGTGTGCCACTGGCTTTGCCAGTGCTCCCCATTTGCACGAAGCACTGGCAGAGCCAGTGGCACACATCAATACACGAATGACAGCGTACGAGCGCCATTCCGCTCACAATCTCGATTCAATTTACATACAAAAATTCATTCGTTGCCATTAGCGCGCGGCAGAATGCCTGCCATGCCTCTGGTCGAAGTTGCTCCGCCGCAGTTCCGCGTGAACGCAGCGAGTCTTCGTAACTGTTGAGGAAATTCAGTGAGAATTCAATTTCGGATTGTGTCGGCGGGCGAGAATAGAATCGCTCGTATGCTGCAGTGATGCGACCAACATCCGTCGCAATCGATTCCAGCAACGATGTGGCGAGGTTTCTGGATTGCGAAGCCACCAGCTTGCTGTTCATCAGAAACAGGGATTGCGGAGCAACCGTCGTCCGATCCCGTTGCCCGCTCATCGAACTGGGATCGCCAAAATCAAACGCCGTCAGATAATCGTTCAGCGCGCTGCGTACCACAGGCAAATAAATCGTACGTCGCGGAGCCTCATAAATGTCAACGTTAACGTTGGCCGTACTGGTAACGTACTTGCGGTTTTCGGTGGGCAGCAGCGTGCCTCCCATCGTCGCATCCAGACCACCACCAATCGCGAGCAGACAATCACGAATCGCCTCGGCCTCCAGTCGTCGCCGATTCATCCGCCACAGCAGTCGGTTTTCAGGATCAATGGAAGTTGCCGCCTGATTCAATTCCGTCGTTTGCTGCCAGACCGCCGAATTGAGTAACAGACGGTGCAGTGATTTGATCGACCATCCATCATCGACAAACCTGATCGCGAGCCAGTCGAGCAATTCGGGATGTGTCGGCTTTTCTCCCAGTCGCCCAAAGTTGTCCGGCGACCGCACCAGCCCTTCGCCGAAGTGAGCTTGCCAAACGCGATTGACGAACACCCGCGCGGTCAGCGGATGACTCGGCCGAGTCAGCCACTCCGCCAGTCTTAATCGTCCGCTCGTGTCATCGGCGATCGGTGATTCGTCGCCCATGGCAAGAACATGCGGCATGCGTCGCGGGACTTCAACACCAAGTGTGGTATGACTGCCGCGCAGGTGAATCCTCAGGTTCTGCGGCGATCCTTCCGAAACCGACATGGCTTCGGCAATTGCGGGAATCGCCGCTTCGATCGCCGCTTTCTTTTCGCGGAGCATGTTGAGTTCTGTGACAACCGCTCCAGAATAAGCCGATTCTGCTTTCTCACTCAGCGTGAACGGGCTCTCGCTGCCCGACAGCAGCGCCACCAGCGGAGCAGGGTGCGGCGCGTCGTCACCATTCGCAAGTTCCTGGTATCTCAGCGCCAGAGCCGCGAGAGTTGTTGGCCTCGGATCAGCGAGAAGAATCGCGGTCAGTGGCGAGGAATCTAAAGGCACTTCCAGCGAACCGCCTGTGCGAAGCTTCCACCATAGCGCAAATGGTCCGTCGATGACATCACGCTGCGAGGTCAGAAGTTTGACCCAGTTGGCAACGATCGGCGGATGGAGTTGGATGGCAGGCGTATCAAGGGTCTCTTCTGCAACCGACGGCAAAGTTGGCGAACCGTCAATGGCCGGAGCGATGCAGAGCTTATCGATGTGCGGGAATGGACCTGCGTTCTCCAGCCGCACGCCATGCTTGCCCGCCGGGAGATCAACAATCGCCTCGACGAACCACTTTTGACTTTCCGCCGTCCAACTGCCGGTGACCTGACCAGCGGCATCCGGCTTAATCAGTTTTCCATCGATCATTACAATTGTCGGTCGAGCCGCAGCGGCGGCGTAGCGGAGATCGAACTGGTACACGCCGGCCTGCGGAAGCTCAATGTCATACTCAGCAAAGTTCGGCAACTCGCCCTCATTCACGAGCACTCCAATGCCAACCCCGTAGTTTGTTGTGTCCTTCATCACGTTGCCGCGGGCGTAGTCCTCGGCCTCCAGCAGCAAACACTCGGGGGCGGACCGCCTGGCTTCGCTGTCGGCGATTGGAGTCGCCCCCGTCAGAGATTCTTCAACCCGCAATTGTCGATCTGCCGCCAGCAGGTAGGCGGCCAATTGTGTGCGAGCTTCGCCGGAGATGCGATCTGATTCCTGCTGCATGAGCTGCGCGATATCGGCCTGCAGTGCCTCGGCGGCGGCCTTTTGGCGATTTCGTTCAGCGACGACGTCCGGTAATGCGAGCGGACGTTCCTGCCAGCGCGCGACGACGCCGAAGTTGTCCATGGTTTTCGTGCTTTTAAAGATCCCTGCGAGAGCGTAGTAATCATGCGCAGAAATCGGGTCAAACTTGTGATCATGGCAGCGCGCACAGCCCATCGTCATCCCCAGCACTGCTTTTCCCAGCGTATCAATCTGCTCATCGATGATGTCCATTTCCATCTTGACCGGGTCATCCTCAGCGAGCATTTTCGCGCCCAGAGAAAGGAATCCGGTGGCGATGATTCTGCGCAACTGAATGTCTGAGCTTGCCGCTGCCGGAAGCAAATCACCAGCCAATTGTTCGCGCAGAAACTGGTCGTACGGCAGATCCGCATTGAATGCCTCGATCACGTAGTCGCGATACCGCCAGGCGTTACCAAATGCCAGGTTTTCATCCAGCCCGTTAGAATCGGCGTATCGCGCAACATCCAGCCAGTGTCGCCCCCAGCGTTCGCCGTAGCGTGGCGACGACAATAGGCGCTCGACGACAGATTCGAACGCTGTCGGTGACTCATCTGCAAGAAACGCCTGCACTTCGTCGGGCGTCGGCGGTAATCCGATCAACGCCAGTGTGGCACGCCGGATGAGCGTTCTTTTGTCCGCCATGTGGTTAGGAAGCAGTAGTCTGGATTCGAGCTGTTCCAGAATAAAATGGTCAACCGGCGTTCGCACCCAGCCGTTGATATCATGGACTTGTGGAATCGGTGATTTCTGCGGTGGTTGAAATGCCCAGAATTGTTTCTCGGCCTCTGTCGGCAGACGTTCCTGCACGGCAGGCATCGGAGCGACAGTGACTGGTTCCGCATTCGGCCATTCAGCCCCTTCGCGTACCCATTGTGCCAGGTCGTCGATGAGCGGCTGCGGCAGTTTTCGAGCCGCCGGCATTTGCAGCGTGTCGCTGTGCCGGATCGCACTGATCAGCAGGCTCTCGTCAGGCTTCCCCGGCACGATTGCCGGACCACGTTCCCCGCCGGTCAGCAATCCATTCAGAGAATCGACCCGCAGGCCGCTTTCCTGCGTCTCGCCGGAATGGCATTCGAAACAGTGCGCTACCAAAACAGGCCGAATTCTCTTTTCAAAAAAATCGGCGTCTCCGGCAGCCAGTCCATTCCCGCTCGATACGCCGAGCATCAATGCTGCATTCAGAATCGTGGCGGTGAATGACGACAGTCTTAACATACTCTGTTCAGTGGGGGCGGGTCGCTGTGGGATGATCGCGGGTTGCCCTTCATTGTCGCAACGTACGACACCGGATGCCAGTGTGTTTCCGGACGTGGGCTTCGCCCGCAGCCAAAAAAGGGCGAGCGGCAGGGCGGCAGCCCTCCGAGCGATTCGGTAAATCAGCATGTTATGGGCCTGTTATGCAATCAATCTCACGGTCTGCGACCAAACTTTCCGTACTCGGAGGGCTCACGCCCTGCCGCTCGCCGAATGATGCGATTTCAGGTGAAGTCCTACGATTCGAATCCAGCGAACTCAATTGCATCGACTTCCGGTCCACGCCACGATATCGTTCCTGCGACCATCCAACGTCCAACACACCTCCCCAAAAACGTCCAGTCAGGAGTTGTCCGAGTGCTTCGGAACACCAACATCGAAAAACTCCGAAGCACAGGCCGACCGCGTTCGATGCCGGGAGTCCTGGCACGCTGTGCTGCACTCGTCGCGTTACCGTTCCTGGCATTCGTGTCTGCTGTGATCGCGGACGACGAAACCAGAACACAACTGGCATCCACTGCGGACCGCGTCACGTTTTTCGAATCGCAGGTGCGGCCTCTGCTGGCGAAGCGCTGCTACGAATGTCACTCCACGAAGACTGGCGAAGAGAATGGCGCGTTGGCGATGGAGACGGCCGAAGGCATCGCTGCTGGAGGGAGTCGCGGATCGATGTTTTCCAGAGAAATGCCGACGGACGGACTGCTGTTTCGAGTGCTGAACTACAACGATCCGGACTTGCAGATGCCGCCGGACGGAAAGCTTCCGGACGAAGAACTTGCCGTCCTGCAGCGGTGGATTCGTGAAGGCGCGGCTTTGCCGGAATACAAATCGACTCCACGTCCGCACGCCAGTCAGATTGATCTGGTTGCCGGGCGGAAATTCTGGTCGTTTCAACCACTGCCGCAGGTTGACCCGCCACAGCTGAGCAGCGAGTGGATTAGACGACCGATCGATTCGTTTGTTCTGGAAAAACTGCAGGCACATAACCTTGCGCCAAACTCCGAAGCGGATCGAAACACATGGCTGCGGAGAGTTACCATCGATGCGATCGGACTTCCGCCGACGCCGGAAGAACTGGATGCATTCCGGTCAGATGAATCGCCGCAGGCTTTTGACCATGTCGTCGATCGTCTGCTAGCATCGCCGCATTATGGTGAACGCTGGGCACGCATGTGGCTGGACCTCGCAAGGTACACGGATTTTACGCCGGACTGGCAAAGCCCCACGGATCGCGGCTGGATTTATCGCGACTGGGTCGTACGGGCAATGAATGAAAATCTGCCCTACGACCAGTTCGTCAGGCTTCAGCTCGCCGCAGATCTGATTCCCTGCACGCCACCCGAAGATTTCGCGGCGCTTGGTTTTCTCGGACTGAGCCCCACGTACTGGAAAGAGTTGGCACTGGCTCCGGCGGTGATCGAACAAATCGTCGCCGATGAATGGGACGAACGACTTGATGCCGTTTCCAGAACATTCCTTGGTCTCACGGTGTCCTGCGCCCGCTGCCATGATCACAAGTTTGACCCGATCTCAACCGAGGACTACTACGGTCTGGCAGGTGTCTTCGCGAGTTCGCAATTGGACGAACGGCCGCTACTGCCGCCTGACGAAATTCCTGCAGTTCGGGCGGCTCGCAAAGCCATTGGTGAACAGGAAGAGAAGCTGAAAAAGCTGGCTGATCAGGCGACTGCGGAAGCAGAGGAAATCCGAAAGTCGATTGCCGCGATTCGCACCGCGACACCCCGTGTCGATCAACCCTGGGCCCATGCAATTCGCGAAGCCAGTGTTTACGTTCAGCCCGACGGCGAAGACAGAACACGACTGGAATATCGCGAATTGCAACCTCGCGACCTGCCCGTCTTTCGACGCGGTAACCCGGCGAATCCCGGCGAAATCGTGCCGCGTCGTTTTCTCACCGTGCTGCAGCCCGAACCGGTCTCTCCTTTCGCCCATGGCAGCGGCCGCGCTGAACTGGCGGATTCCATGCTCACGCATGCTGCTGGTCTCGTTGCGCGAGTCCTGGTCAATCGCGTCTGGGATCAGCATTTCAACGCGGGGCTGGTGGGGACACCGAGTGATTTTGGATCGCAGGGTGATCGTCCCACGCATCCGGAATTGCTGGAATATCTGGCATCTGAATTCGTCGCCCACGGCTGGGATCTGAAGTGGCTGCATCGCGAGATCCTGCTGTCCGCAACATATCGTCAGTCGTCAGCATTTCGACCGGAGGCTGATGCAGCAGATCCCGCAAATCAACTGCTATGGCGGATGAATCGCCGGAGGCTGGACATCGAAATGTGGCGCGACGCGACGTTGGCGGCGACCGGGCGGCTGGATCTCACGATCGGCGGACCATCACAACCTGTTGATGATCTCAGCAACGTGCGGCGGACGATCTATGCAAAAGTCGAACGTGAAGAAATGAATGGCATTCTCCGCATGCACGATTTTCCGGAAGCCAGTTCACACAGCCCGCGCCGCGAACACACGACCACACCGTTGCAGCAGTTGTTCGTCTTGAATTCGCCATGGATGGAAAAGCAGGCTGATGATCTATGGTTGCGACTGAAACCAATTGGATCGGACGACGAGCGGATCGCGGCCTGTTATCGTTTTCTGTTCGCCCGGGAAGTCACGGAGTCAGAACTCGAGATCGCCCATGCGTATCTTGCGGGCGAAGCGAATGCCGAACTCCGCTGGAAGGACTATCTGCAGGCGCTGCTGGGGTTAAATGAGTTTCATTTTGTAGATTGAAATGATTGACGCAAGTAATCTCAACCATATCCGAGGCCTTCCGTCTGTTTGCACCTGTCGTGGGGGCTTGTTCAATTGCCCCAAAATGACCACCGCCGTAACGCTGCCGTCGATGTGACCGGAGCAGCAAACGGCTGGAAGGAAACTTGCGTCGATCGGTCTCACCCGAGCGCTTTTGGAGGTGACTTCGGAGATTCGATGTGTGGGACCGATTCATCGACCGCCCCGACGAATCTCACTCAGGACACGCCCTCCTGAGTAGGTTGGAGTGGAGCCGTTTCATGCCGAAATAGCGATCACCTCCACGTTCAATGGACTTCCATCTGTAGTCGACTTGACTGCGCCACTCGATGGAGTACCGCCGATTTGGCGGATCAAATCGATGTCGCTCCGGTGTGTCGGACGAATGGCACTAGCTTAAGCGGAAACCGTTCCATGACAAGAGTTTAGGACGCTGTCGAAGCAAGGCTATCAACCAGTGCAAGACGACGCAGTTTACCGGGTTGGTTACCCATCGTTCCCAATTCATCGATCGGGGCGTGATAGCATCCATGAATGCGAGAAGAGCCAGCATCGTTAAGTGAGCTGTCTTCAACCAGTTAGGCTTAAGCTAGTGCCATTCGTGTGTCGGACCGGAGCAGGAACGAGGAATTCCGACTTCCTGAAGGAAGACGGCGTATATCTGAGCCGATCCGTGATCACAGCGGCAAGAAAATGCACAAAGTGTGGCCGGCAAAACAACGGAACAGCCGGGGCAGGCGTAATGTTGGAAATCATGAACGACGAAGGACTCGCCATAAAACGCTCTTTGGCTATACTTCCGACCTGAGGAGAAGGAGGTAGAGTCTGGATTCTGTCGCCAATCACAATGTGGGCTTGAGGGGAAATGGAGGGGCTAAGGAATGACCCCATCCACAGCTGGTTCACGCGCGTTTGAAAAACGGGCGGCCGACTATGGCTGCACGGAATTGGTTCGGCTCGACGAGAAACTCTCTACCCCATCTCAGCTTGATTATCTTGACCTACTCCCGACGCGAGTCAATCAGACGGCTTCGATTACTGCTGTCGCGGAACATCAGGGAACAGCCCTTCTCTATTTGGTTGACGGATGCGGTGACGCGCGAACTGACGCCGCCACACTGACTGAGCTGCAAAGACGTCTTGCGAACCGCAGTGATCCCGCTTGGCTTGGCATAGTCAGACTGGGGTCGCTTGATATCTACCCCATCGGATTTCATGAGGCAGCAAGTAGCCAGCCAGTTAAGACAATTGACCAACAGGACGCGAACGCTCCGTTGTTCTTTCAGAGTCTCGTTCACGGAACGTTCGAGGAGAACAATCGGCTCAGGGGGACAGACTTTGTCTACAAGAAGATCTTCCGCTTGCTCACTCAAACTACCAACGCATTCGTGCCAGAGAATGGTACGGGAAAGATTGACGCTCTCGAAGTGCTGTCCATGGCTGGCCGCGCATTGTTCTTTCGATTCCTGATCGATCGCCGAATCGTCCTCGAAAGTGAAGTATCTGGTCTAGATGGTATCTGTCCTGCCGCAACGGAACTGAAAGATGCTTTCTCGTCGGCAGAGAAAGCGGCACAAACGTCCGCGTGGCTTGATGCGACCTTTAACGGCGACTTTCTCCCGCTGATCGACGAGAATATCTCGAATGACGATCGCGCAAAGCGAGAGAAGGCCTACCTCGATTTCTATAGGCAGACAGAGAGGCAAGTTGGCCCAAGTATATTCGCACATCTGCATGCAATACTTCGGGGTTGGCGTGCCGTCGGGGCGGCATTTCAAAAGGAATTCGCTTGGGATGAATTGGATGTGGATTGGGGAGATCTCGACTTTGCTCACATTCCTGTCGGCGTCTTGAGCCAGGTGTACGAGAGTTTCAGCCATCGCGCCGATGCAAGAACGGCAGCAGATACCAGCGTCCACTATACTCCCCGGATAATCGCCAGCTTGATGGTTGACGAGGCCTTCGCTGGATTGAAGAAACCTGCTGAAGCAAAGGTACTAGATAGTGCCTGTGGCGCAGGGATCTTTCTGGTTCTGGCTTTTCGTCGTCTGTTCCGCGAAAAATGGAATCGCGGGGAGCGTCCAAGAACAAAAGAAATTCAGGAAATTCTTTACAACCAAATTCGCGGGTTCGATATCAGCGAACCTGCACTTCGATTGGCGGCTTTGTCGCTCTACATCACAGCCATTGAACTGAACGCTACTCAGAGGCCGCCAAAAGATCTGAAATTCCCTCGCAATCTTCGCGATGAGGTTTTGTACCGATTCGGTTGCACGGAGCACGATCAGACGTCGGCTGTGATGCCGCTAGGCAGCCTGGGGGCAGAGGTCCCATCTTGTTTTGATGGCACATTTGACATCGTTATTGGTAACCCACCGTGGACGCGCCTTCGTGACAGATCTGATGATGAATCGGAGATAAGAGAAGAACGCAAAGTTGAAATCGATGAGTTGAACAAGGAATTCACAGAGATCGGACGCCGGGTACTGGATTCTCGAAACGTTGAGTTACCGACGCCATACGAAAACCCTGACAACAATCCGGACTTACCATTTCTCTGGCGTGCGATGGAGTGGGCCAAATCCGACGCCGTCATTTCACTCGCTATGCCTGCTCGCCTTTTTGGACGAACTACTGGGGTAGGATTCGAAGCATGGCGTGCTGTGCTTCGAAGCATAAAGGTCACGGGGCTTATTAGCGGTGCTGATCTGCGTTGGTCGTCCGTGTGGAAAGACGTGAAAGTACCGTTCTGTCTTTTCTTCGCTCGAAATTCCATCCCAGAAAAGAATCACAGATTTCATTTCGCTGCGCCTCTGAATGAACCCGACGTAAATCGCGATGGCCGATTCAGGATCGACTACGAGGCGGCACAGGCCATCAGTGCTGAACGTATTGAGCGACAACCTTGGATATTGAAAGCGTTGTCGCTCGGCACATGGCTTGATGTTGAGTTGATGGAACCACTTCTCGATCCAGGAAACCAGACGCTCGCAAAACGCTGGGCAGAGTGGGATCCAAAAGGGGACAAAACAGGACAGGGGTATAATCGCTCGCCGAATCAAAAACAGAAACACGTTGATTTTCTGGCAGATCTGCCTGTGTTCGAGAGGCCATCCGAGGCGTTCGATATAGACCTTGAGTGTCTGAAAACCTATGGGGAGACGTTCGGAGTCAACAGCGAAGGTCAGTCAAGTGCTCAGCGCCCCAAGACAAAAGAACTCTTCGCAGCGCCCGTAGTGATTGTTCCTCAGTCACCCGGCAAGGATCCGAACACGGCAAAGGCGTTTCTTAGCGATCGAGCGATTGCGTTTTCGCAGAGTTTCTACGGCTATTCATGCGCGAATCTCCCTGATTCGACAACACTAGCCGCACTCCTGTATCTGCTGCCCCACTCAACTCTCTTTGAGTATTTCTGTTTAATGACCAGCCGACGAACTGGCTTTGATCGGCAGACATTCAACAAAGAGGAGTTTGACGCTTTGCCGTTCCCGGATATTGCTGGTCTAACCCCCGAAATCAAAGGGAAGATCCGTGACTTGGCAAAACGTGTACGGACAAATGTCAAGAAGCCGTGGAGAGAGGTGAATGAATTCATCTTTGAGCTTTACAGCCTCAAACGTGGCGACGTGCAGATCGCTGAAGACACATTGTTTGCGGCTGCTTCTTATCGCCAGGCGGGGCGACAAGCTTTGAATTGCACAACTCGTGACACTCGGGTTCCATTTATCAACGCATTGCACGAATCGTTGGAGCCTTATTTCGATATCTGTGGTGAGCACGTCGCAGTGCGTGAAGTGGCGTTTCAGCTCGACAACTGGGAGGAACCATGGTGTTTTGTTTCCGTCTCACTCGAAACGGAAATCGTTCAAGTGAATCCCGCACTGATGCGTAAAGCGATGGAGGCCGCAAATAAACGAGGATGTAGCCGCATCATCGTGAATGCTCCGCAGAAGAAGGGCATCTTGCTCGGGCTTTTGAATCAGCGTCGCTGGTGGACCGTCAGCCGGGCACGACTCTGTGCGCAGAATATCATTCGAGACCGCCTCAGCGCCTGCGGCCTCCCGGAGGACGCATGAAAGCGGATTCGGGATTCTTCACACTCGGAATTTCGTCGGACGACTTTCGTCTGCCACACAGGCGACTCGGATTACCAGTCATCTTGCTGATTCGGCGAGTGTTGTCCTATGCAATGGAGAAGTTGCGTGAAGAGCAGTTTAACTTTGCCAAAGCGAAAGAAGATCAGGTGACGGCAGCTTTGCTCGCGGTGATCGAAAACCGATTTCGTCAACAAGGAACAATTCCGGGATTCAATCAACATACGTACGACTCTGTCGTTCGGCAGGCACAGGTCACCAATTACAACGGAACAAAACTGGGCAAAACACCAGATCTTTGTTTTCGCCTTCGACGCGATACGTCACAGGCATACGATGGCCTCTCTGAATACGATGGTTTGTTTGTGGAGTGCAAGCCTGTGGATGCGAATCATCCAGTTGGCAGCAAGTATTGTGATGATGGTCTGATCCGCTTCGTCTGCGGCGACTATGCATGGGCGATGCGGGAAGGAATGATGTTAGCGTATGCGCGCAATGGACGAACGATACAGAAACACCTTGTCCCGGCGATGAGTGATCGAACTGCGAAGCTTTCGGTCGTTGAGGCTTTGGCACCGGTGAATATTCCGGCCGCCACTGCAACAGAAGGCTCTGAACGTATTCATAGAAGCAAACACCGGCGCGTATTTGGCTGGCCCTGCAACAAAGGCCAGGCCTGTGACATTACAGTCTATCACCTGTGGCACGACGCTTCCTGAGAATTGGCATTTTGAAAACAAAAGCAGTCTAATTCTCATGCCTAGATCGGCGTGCATTTGGACGAAGATGATCGCTGGAGTGTAGATGAAATTACTTTGAGTTTTTGACTGGCTATCCCGATCCGAAAGGTGCCTCTGTGCGATGTGAAACCACGTTGCACTCATTCGCAACCTGCGTCGGTCACATCGACCGCGGTGTGTTGGACCGGAGCGTCGAATGGCCCTTGAGGAAACAGCGTCGATTGTGCCCACCGAAGCGTAAAAAAATAGAGCGATCGTTACTACAAACTGTTCGACCTCAGCACTCTTCGAGGGGACTAGATCCTTGACGATGTGTTGCGTTTTGTCTCGTTGCTGGTTCGTGTGTCCTCGTCGAAATGATCCTCTCGCATAGCCGCGTGCCGAACCGGCGATCAAGTCTGCCCCCGTCGAGCAAGTCGACAAACCACGTGCCGCAACCGTGCGGCGTTCCTTCCTTCTGCATGGGGCCAGCAGCGAATTGGCCGAACACATCATCGTGTGCCGCTGCCCGCGGATACACCAAGTAGCTCTCGGAAGCCCCGAACTGGAGGTTGTACGTGTACATCTGTTTTAGGTCTGCGTCCGAGGGCCGTCCGTCCGATGGCATCTACCACTTGGTGTCAAGGATCAGCCTTCGTGCTGAACCCTCGGCATTGAACTCCGCGATGATGTCAGGCCTGATCGTCTTGCGCATCCCGTTGCAGTGCCAGAAAATTTGCGATCGTTGTCCACACACTCGCAAACGAGCTTCCGCAAACTGCCGCTGCGCTCGGCTCAACTCAGCGAAGACGTATCGCTCGAACAGGTCGTTCATGTCGAAGAGAATGGCAATCACGTCCCGCCTACCCGACTGCGGGTCTGGCACATAGTTCAGGATGATGAGTTCGGCTAGCGTCATAGCGTCCTTATATCGCTCTGTGTTGCGACAGTAACGCAGGCGATGGAACGTCTCGGCGCGCGCCTTGGCTGGCGTGACATCCTCGAAAGAGAGCAGAAGCTGTTTCGCGCTTGAAGCCAAGTGCGTCCCCGCCCGTGTGCGAGCCACGATCGCGAGCGCTTGCTTCAGGACGCGATTGAAGACGTTGTCTCGGTCGTAACGCTGATGGGCTGTGTAGAAGCGTTCACGGTGGACAAGATTGCGGTTCACGTGCTGGCTGAACACGAGCCGTCCTTTGAGCACCGGAAGATTCCCGTCGTCGCATCTGTACTTCCGCGTCAGTCCCTGATGCACAAGTACCCTGACCTCGTTGATGAAGCTCTCCAGGTAGATCTCGAACAGCGAAGCGTGCCGTAACCGTAAATGTGCGGCAGTCAGCGAATGGAGCTTCAGACACCCGACACGATGGAGCATATCCACGAGCACGCCACGCCACTTTGCCTTCTCTTCCTCCGCGACCTTGCCGACCTTCGGCAATACCTCAATGGTCAGCCTGTCAACTTGGATGACTCCCACAAATTGGCTGAACTTGATACGGCGATGCCCAACGGAGAAAAAGCGGTTGCCATGCTGCTCATTGTGCTTCACGAGGCGGTCGAAGTGTGCCTCCGTGAAGTCGGACTTATCGACACGGAGGAATTCATGCTCGAAAACTGTAATGGTCTTACGCATCAGGATCGTACACTGAAATGAAGTCCTCTTCGGTCAAATCTCGCGGATCGGCGACATCCCAAAGCTGCTGCTCATCAGAGTCTTCGGGCGACCAGTTCCCGATGGCCAACTCGACGCCCGTCTCTTGCCGCTTCACGAAGCGCGGCCCCAACACCATGCCAATCTTCGGTGGCTCGCCGTAGAAATGCTCCTCCAGGAGTGGCAGTACCTTCGTGGCGAAGACTTCTTGAAGCTCCAGGAATGGCTCCGCTGCGCTCGCGAGCCCCATGAAGTACGAGTGACCGATGCGATGGTCCTTGTCCAACAAACGCTCGATGCGACCATTGATCGTGTCCAAGAGCCTTCGCAAGTCCGCAGCCAAGCCACTTGGCTGGTCGATCTTGCTGCTGTCAGGAGCCATTTCAACGAACGCGAACCGCCGTCGCAACGCTGCATCCAAGGCCTCCACGCTACGGTCAGCCGTGTTCATTGCGCCGATGATGTACAGATTGGTTGGTACACCAAACGACTCCCGCGAGTATGGCAGCGTCATCGTTAACTCGTACTTTTCTCCCAAACGCTTGTCCTCCTCGATCAGAGCAATCAACTCGCCGAAGATGCTCGCGACATTGCCGCGGCTAATCTCGTCGATGAATAGCGCATATGGAACTTCGGAGTCTTTCTGCGCTCGCTCGACGATTTCTCGGAACAAACCCTTCTTGATCTCGTACTCCAGCTGGCCGCGTACCTCGCCCATCTTTGGCTTGATGCCCTCAACGAAGTCCTCGTAGCTGTAGGACTGATGGAAGGTCACGAACACGCATCGCTCCTTGCCAAATTTCTTCGCTCGTTCACGTAGCGTCCAAGTCTTGCCCGTTCCAGGTGGACCGTAGTAGATCGTGTTCAAGGATGGCAGATCGGTCAAAGCACTAATGCCGTCTCCCGAACTCCGTGAGTCCACTCCGATGTCGGCCAACGTCGTGTCGAAGAAAGGCTTCAGAATCTCGTCCTCAAAGAGTTCCAGATCGCCATTTGGGACGTCGAAACAGGTTGAATTGTAGTTGGGCGACCAGCCTCTCCGCAGGCCGGTGTATTTCTCTTCGGGCTTAGAGGATTTCCCGAGCACCTTGTACTTCCGCTGGAGCCAATCATCCTCGCATATCTCGGCGTCGGAGACTATCTTTCCCAGCACCTTGATCCCAGCGTCGTTACCGTGGCATACGTAGATGATGTCACCCACCTGCATCTTCGCCTTGAAGGCTTCACCTTGCCCCCTGCCCGTGTTGCCATGCACCACAGCGAGGTTCTCGGCCAGGCACTGATCACGCTCCTCGCTGGTGAAGCTGTTCTTCCCGTGTGAGACCTTCCAAATGGTGAGTTTGCTCATCTGCACCCTTGTCTTTCAATAAGACCGTCTTGAGCCCATCGTCCTTTATCGCCCACAGGAGAGTGAGTATGGACCTGCGTGTTACGGCGGACCTCCATCAGCTTGTGCGCAAGCTCATTGAACATCGGATTCCATGAGCACATTACCACGCTCCATTTGGCGTCTTGCGCGAGCGCCTTTGTTTCCGTTCCTTCTTCTGCTTCGCCTCAGCGCGTCCCCCTCCGCCCCGATCTGGTCAAACAACTTGAGTCCGGGGCCCGCGGTACTGATAGGCAGTTTGATTTGCACCATCAGACCCGAATCTACAAAGTGGAACTGCTAAGTCAAGCGAGAGGGAGAGTCTTCTTGCAGATCGCCACCCTTGACACAGGCTGCCACACGGAATCATTGACGATGGGACGCCGAAACCCGTACTTGAATGACGCGTCGAGGAGGGCGTGTCATGAGACATTTAGCCGGCGACGTTGACAGCGTCGGTCGAAAAGCTCGATGTCAAGAACGGTATCTGCTAACTCCACTCGGTCACATCGACCGGAGCGTCGAACGATGTGCTGGAAATCCCGCAGGTGTAGTCAAATAGATGGCATTCGAGCTGCGATTTTGGGCCACGTCGGCAATCACCAGAATCCGGTTGATCCGTCGAATCAGGTGTAAGATATTTCGATGCCGTATCGTCCTCAGGATGAACCGTCCTGAGTTAGTTTCCCTTCACCTTTCCAGCCCGGATCAGGCATCGACCTTAAACCGTAAATTGGGTGCTCGCTACCGGCATCGGTGGTCACGACCGATGTGGGGAACGGGCGTTCGCTTTGCGACTCCGGTCCGAAACGCCGGAGCAGGTTTGACTTCGGTCAAAGTCAATACGAACTGTTTTCTTTAGTCGATCGAAGAATGGCATTCGCTCTATCGAGGTCGGGTGACTGTGGGGCTTCGCTGATCGCTGCGGTTCTACTGGCACCGGAACTGCCCCTGCGTTTCCCTGATGGGACAACGCCTTTGGAACGTGCTGTCCGGATTTGGTCGCGGGCCGTTTCCTGGGGAAAGCAAAAAGGTGTCCGGAGTGTGTCAGTACTCTCTTATTTCGCGTGGGTGAACAAAGTCAGTTCGCGCCCAACGGTCAACATCGTCTGGTCAGGGTCAAACACACTTTGACACCCATTGCCTCGGCAATGCGTTCAATCGTTGCCAGGGTGGCGTTTGGGTCCGGATCGTTCCAGAGTTTGCTCAGGTTGCCGCGCGCAATTCCGCAGCGTTGTTTCAGTTGAGCCAGACTCACGGACTGACGTTCCTTTTCGGCAAGCAGCAGGTCCAGAGCCTGCCGGGCCAGCGTCTGCTTCTTCGCAGCACGCATCGCCGCCACCTGTGCCCGCGTGGCCGCCATTACTTCGGGCTTTAATTCCTCGGCAATGGCTTCGCGAATTCGTTTCTTCTGTGCTTCGGTAGGTTTTCTGCGAATCGACATTTCAGCGTTTCCTTTCTGGAGCATCATAGGCCGTCATTGGCAGCACAAGAATCTGTTCGTCATCGAGCCATTCGAACACAACAACGATATGGCGATCATCAGGCGTGTAACCAAATCGAATCGGGCGGCCGGTCGTTTTGCTGATGCCTTCGTCTTCAAAGTTCTCGAAAACAAACTCCCCGTCATCCAGCATCAATCCGTGTTCGGCGATGTGTTGCACGTTCCCGACATTTCGAGAATGACAGTTTAAACCACAGATGGACACGGATGAACACAGATTGACTGTTGATTTCTATCTGTGTTTATCTGTGGTTGCTTACGCAGGTTTCGTTCTGAGGCGTGAACGGTTAACACCTGTGGTTTCTGCGGAGTGCAAGTGGTCTTGCAGCCCTTCGTCATGTCCGTATTATTTTGAGCGGGCCTTGTCGATCAGTTCAATGAGGCTGTCGACGGTGTAGAAGTCTGCCAGTAGAGGCTCACTGATTCCGGGGCCGTCGATCACGATCAGCGGGATGCCCTTTGCTCCCAGTTCTTTGAGATAGGCGGCAGCGACACTGCTGGCGACGCTGGTGTCGGCTTTGAAGGTTACAAGTGATTTGTCGGATTCAATCAGATCTTTGATGCGAGAGGAAGACAACACGGTCTTCCAGAGAACCTTGCAATTCAGTCACCAGTCGGCGGTGAAATGCACGATCGCGATTTGCCCGTTCGCCTTAACGCGCGCCAGTGCTTCCGGATCGTAATCGCGCCAGGCCGGTGAGCGGAGTTGCACGGCCTGCTGACCGGACTCCTCGCGAACGGCCTGCTCCAGTTGCAAAACATAGGCCCGCATAGATTCCTTTTCGACCTGATGCATTTCTGTGGCTTCCCACGAATCCGCTGTTTCTCCGTTGGACCAAATCGCCATTCCGGAAAACAGTGCGAGCGACATGAATGAGTATCCAATCCTTTTGACAGCCGATTTGGTGATCCGAAATGTCTGCAGAGTCAGCCAGACGGACATTGCGCCTACAAAGATCGTTGCAACCCACCAGTGCAGCACCGGCCCAAGGTGTGGATGTTCTTTGACCAAACCCAATATGCCAGTGCCTCCGAAAAATGCCGCAACGGCCAGCATCAGCAATCCCATGACCTGCTTGACCAGTACGCTGGCGGGGCCGGTACGAGGGACTTTGCTGACGAATTTTGGAAACCACGATAACAGCACATAAGGCCAGCCCATGCCCACCGCAATCGCAGCAAAAACCGCGATAACCAAAGCGGAATTGTTGGCTTTGGTTGCCCACGCAGCAGCGCTGCCCATGAAGGGCGCAGTACATGGCGTCGACAGGACGGCGGTCATCACGCCAAACAAAAATGCGCCGTGCAGCGTGTCATGCTTGGGATTAATGCGGTGCACAGCTTGCGGCAGTTGAATCGTCACATCGACGAGCATGCCGACGCCCATGAAGGCGATGAACAAACCCACGGTGATGCCAAACACCGGCTGTTGAAACAGTGAACTGATACTGTCAAATCCACTGACGAATGAAATCGCCGCTCCGATGGCGAGCCAAAAAGCCAGAATACCAGCACCCATTGCCACACCCAGAACCTTTGCTCGATGCGGGTCACCGGCGGCGGATTGAGTCAACCCCATGATTTTGATGGGAATGATGGGCAGGACACAGGGTGTCAGGTTCAGCAGGAATCCGCCAACGCAGGCGAACAGCAACAGCATGGGAATTGCGAACACACTGTTCGCGGAAAAACCAAACTTCGCACCGAAGACACTGGTTTGAAAATCCGCAGAAGTGTCTGCGGTCGTGCTAACTTCGTCAGAGGCACCGATCTCAGGCGGCGGACCAGCAATGCCGGGAGGTGCCACTGGCATCTCTGTGCCGACCGCAGTTGTGGCGTCGCCTGGCAAGACATCGATCACCGTCGATAAAGTCAACGCCGTCGGGAACAGGCATGTTGACGCACATACCTGATAGCGGATACTGACTTCGATGGAGTGTTTTCCTGCCTGCACGACATCTGAGACATGGATCGGAATCTCAAATGTCGTGTCCGCATCGTAAGCCGGCTGAGGTTGTCCTTCCGCATTGATGATGACATTCGGCGCTGGCCAGATGATGTCGCCGACGGCAAAACCTGCGGGAACTTTGACATCGATCGACGTGGCAACTTCAACGCCCTGGTGTTCTGATTGCCTTGGATAGAAATGCCAGTGGACACCTTCGTCATCAGGCAATGGGTCGATGCTCAATTGAAGCTGCAGCGTGACAGCCTGCGCCGGCAAAGCTGTTGCCGCTGATGACGACAGACTTACAGTGACAGGACCTTCTTTTGTTGTAGCGACGATTGGCATAACCGTGTCGCTCGGCGATGCCGACGCTGGCGTTGTACCGGGAGAAGTCGGCAAAACGGTCAAGACAACGGTGAGGTTTTCCGTCTTTGGAGCCAGGCACAGACTGGCACACGTTTGGTAGGTAAATGCAATTGCCAGCCTGTGGTCACCAGGTTGAGTGCCCGTCGGGACACTGACTGGGATCTTGAAGGTGACCTTTCCTTCATAGACCGGCTGAAACACGCCAGCAGCATTTCGAATGATCTTCGTGGCTGGCCAAACGATGTCACCGGGAATCAGGCTGCTGGAATCCGACGTAACGGTGATACTGGTCGGGACTTCAACGCCTTTATGCTGTGCCGTTCGCGGATAGAAGTGCCATTGTTTGCCTTTGGCATCAGGTTCGACGGAAACGTCGGCTGTGACTTCAACGACCACGTTGGAACCGGGCGTCACTGGGGCCTTGTCAGCCAGTGCTGCTGACAGCGTGACCGGGCTTTCATCCGACAGCCCGACTGAGGCATTCAGGCCGAAGAAACCAGCGGTCACCAACAACGCCGCAGCAAGGCGGAATCGATTCCTGTTGTTTGTCTGAGGCAAATTCAAGTGTGCAATCATAACGGTGCAATGTGAAGAAAAGCGTTTGGAGAACTTGCGTCGGGCAACAAATCATAGCGAACGCATGGATTGTAGATCTCGCTGCCGGTTTACTATAATCCATTGTCAGGCGAAGTCCTAGTGCTCTGTCAATCGTCAATTGATGTGTGCCATTGGCTATGCCAGTGCTTGCCGGTAAAAGCACTGGCATAGCCAGTGGCACACAATCAGAAGTTCGGGCTTCCATCATTCCACGGCTGACGATGCACTCGTTCGCGGCAATACGAGGTCGCTCGATTCGCTGCGGCATTCTCTGTTCTACATCTTCAAAAGGAGCCGACTTCTATGATCAGGCAATGTGCCGTTTGGATTCTGGTATTCTGCGTTGGTGCAGTTGCCGTCGATGCTTCGGAGTTCTCAGCTCCGGTCATGATGAAAGCGGGCGACAAAGCCGTCCGCGTTGAAAGCCCGGGTTATGCAGCCCCGTCCTGGGCTGACGTGGATCGCGATGGGAAAAAAGATCTGCTCGTCGGTCAATTCAACGACGGCAAGATTCAGGTCTTCAAAAACCTGGGCGACGGTAAACTTGCCGATGGCACGTGGCTGCAGGCCGGCGGCCAGATTGCGACCGTGCCCGGCGTGTGGTGATGCACGTCATCAACTCCACAGTTTGTGGACCTCAATGGTGACGGCAACACGGACATTCTTTCCGGTTCTTATTCGCGCATGGAAGAATCGATGGCAGGCCTGTTTCAGGTCCTGTGGGGCAACTCCGAAAGAGAGTTCAGCCCGGCAGCCACACTGAACGGCACGGACGGAAAGCCGTTGATCATTTCGGCCCCGGAAGTGTCTGCAGGTTATGACAGCGACATCGATCGTATCTGCACCCGTCCGGTGGCAGTTGACTGGGACGGCGACGGCGACCTCGATCTGATCTCCGGCAACTTCGGAGGAACGTTTTCGATGTTCCGTGGCGAAGGGCAGGGGAAGTTTCAGGCCACTTCCGAATTACTGATGATTGGCAACGACGTGTTGAGAATTACCGGCCATCACAGTGACCCGTTTTGCATCGACTGGGACAAAGACGGTGATGTGGACCTGCTGAGTGGTTCCACGAACGGAGGAGTCCAGTGGGCCGAAAACACAGCGGGTGCGGGAAAACTTCCTGTACTCAAGGCGTTCGTCGCATTGATCGAGCCCGGTCCTCAAACTGGTCAGGGCGAAATGCTCAAGGAATCCGAACTCACCGGGCCAACGCGTTCTACGCGGATCTGGGTCGATGACATCAATGAAGACGGAAAACTCGATGTTCTGGTTGGCGACAGCACAACGTTGACGTCGCCGGCAGATGGATTGACGGAAGAGGAGTGTAAGGCGAAGGAAGTGGAATGGCAGTCGCAAATGGAAGACTTGTCAAAGAAGCTGAATGCGATTACTGAAAACACTGATTCTGCGGAAACTGAGAAAGCCCATGCGGAGTTCAATACGCTGTATCAGCAACGCAACATGTTTATCAAGGAAGACCGTACGGGATTTGTCTGGCTCTATCTGCAGAAGTAAGGACTGATACAGAAATAAGTGGGGTACGATTCCATCGTGCCGGGCACGTTAAAAACGTGCCCCACGTGGGGTACGATTCCATCGTGCCGGGCACGTTAAAAACGTGCCCCACGTCCGGAAGGCGACAGTTATTTCTGTGCCGGTCCGAAGCAGACACAACATTCTTTTCAAGGAGTTTACAAGATGCGAATCAGGATCGTTCTGTGGGCCGTGCTGGCGACATCGTGTTCGTCCAGTTTCGCGGCAGAAGACACCGCGCCGACGTTTCATGCTCCGGTGCAGTTGATGGCGGGTGATTCCGCGATGGGCGAGGGAATTCTCTACCCATCCCCGAAAATGCAGGATTTGAACGGCGATGGTGTTCCGGAAATGCTCATTGGTGATCTCCGCGGTCAGTTGCTGGTCGCCGAGCGTCAGGGCAGTGGGGATTCCGTCCAGTGGTCGGGGTTGAAACCACTGGAAACAGCCGACGGCAAACCCATCAAATTTGACAACTGGTGATGCATCGGAATGGCTCCACAGTTTGTGGACTTCAACGCCGATGGCCATGTCGATATTTTTACGGCAACCTTTGATGGTTCGCCTCACGTGGCTCTGGGCAGCCCGGAAGGCTTTCAGGTTCCTCAGCGAATCATGGACGCGAACGGTGAACGAGTTCTTCTGACGCAGTTCTGGAATTACGAATCAAAAGAATGGGACGACACAGATCGTGCCATGGAATCGAACTCAGACGGCCAGCTGCATTGCATTTCAGCACTGGCATTTGACTGGGACGACGACGGCGACTTCGATTTGCTGCTGGGTGACAAAAACAAGGGGCGTTTATTCCGCCAGATGAACGAAGGCACCAACATGGAGCCGGCATTCACCGGGAAGAACATTCCTGTTTTCACCGGCGAGGCACCATTCGAACTCAACGGCGGAATGACGGCTCCGTACCTCGTTGACTGGGACGCCGACGGACTTACGGATCTGGTCTGCGGAAGTTTCGGAGATTCCTACGGCGACAATGAAGGTGGTGCGGTTGTTTGGTATCGCAATATTGGCAAGCTCGGTGCTCCCCAGTATGCAAAACCAGTGAACCTCATCGAACCGAGCGCTAAAGGTCAGGCGACTGCGACGCGACCCGACAGCGGGCTTTATATGGATGTCGTGGATTACAACGGTGACGGTTCACTCGACCTCGTCGTTGGCGGGTATTCCCATTGGACGCCGGAACGGAAGCCATTGACGGAAGACGAGCTGAAGCATGTCGCAGAACTTGAAGTACAGCTTGCTGACGTATTAAAGCAAATCAATGAGCTGCGATCAAAAGTGCTGCGGGAAACGCAGGATCTCTCAAAAGAGGAGCAGAGTGCGAAATTGAAGGAAGTTTACAGCACGGACGAATATCGTCAGCAGATGACGGAGTACACGAAGCTGTCACAGGAAGTGGCGAAGGTCAAACCTACGAACAAGCGCGAAGCGTTTGTGTGGTTGTATCTGAGGGATCAGACGCAGAATCAGGCGACGAATCGATAGTCGTCAGGATGAAGATGCTCAACCTCGTTGCCTGCCGTCAGCACTAGTGACAGTTCAAAAAACAGCTGGGGTGGTCAGACTCGTTTGACCACCTTAGTTCGTTGATGAAGTTCTAAGGTTCCGAACTGATTGATGGTACTACGTTGCAGCTCGGGGGTGAGTAAGCATTTTCAACGAATTTTACGCAATCGGTATGATGTGGTACAATTAATCAAGTGATCACGCTCAGGACAGGTTCCAGTCGCCGATTTTGGTAGGACCTGCTTGCCGAGCAGGACTTCGCGGCCATGCCGCGACCAGCGACGAGTCGCGGTCGAAAGGACGGCGACGCGGTGATGTGGAGCGGATGTGCGATCCATGGCGGTTCGCGTTACGGCGAAAGTCCTTTTCGGCAGAAAGGACCTACTTTAACGATCATCCGCGTCTGCATCCCTTATCACATGCGGAGCCAGAACATGAATGCCAGACAACAAAACCTGCAAACGCGGCGCTACCTGATTCAGGCGATGGGCGGCGGAATGGGATCGCTCGGACTGTTGACTGCGATGAACTCGCAGGCGAATGGCGAACTTCACGGGGCGCATGTACCGGCAAAAGCGAAGCGCGTGATTCAGTTGTTCATGAACGGTGGGCCATTTCATGGGGACCTGTTTGATCCGAAACCTCAACTGTTGAAATTCGCTGGCCAGCGTCCGGCGGAGGCGAATCTTCGCACGGAACGCCGCACTGCGGGGCTAATGCCGTCGCCCTGTCGCTTTCGTCCGGCGGGAGAGAGCGGCGTACCCGTGAGCGACCTGTTGCCGCTGACCGCACGATGTATCGACGACATGGCAATTATTCGTTCCACGTTTACCGACAATCCCAACCATGGCCCAGCTCTGCTGCTCATGAATAACGGCACGATCCTGCCAACGCGGCCCAGCATGGGATCGTGGCTGTCTTACGGATTGGGCAGCGAGAATGCGAATCTTCCGACATACGTTGTCCTGTGTCCGGGCAAGCCTGTCCGGTTTTCGATTCTCTGGACGAGTGCGTTCCTGCCGGGGTCTCATCAGGGAACCTACATCAATCATCGCGATCCTGTTCCCGACAAACTGATCCCGTTTCTCCGGAATTCTGACGCTTCCAGAAGCGACCAGATGGCACAAGTTTCTCTGATGACGCAGCTCAATAAGCTGCATCTGGAACGCAGCGGCCCGGATGGACAACTGGAAGGCCGGCTGCAGGCGATGGAAACGGCATTTCGCATGCAATTCACGGGCACAGAAGCGTTTGATCTGCAGCAGGAGTCCAAAGTGACTCGTGAATCGTACGGCGAAGGCCATTTTGCCAACGGCTGCTTATTGGCACGACGCCTGAGCGAACGTGGCGTGCGATTCGTCCAGGTCTATTACGGCGACGGCCAGCCGTGGGACACACACAGTGATCATGACAATCAGACTCGAAAGCTTTGCCTCGACATCGATCGCCCGATCGCGGCGTTGCTGACCGATCTGAAGCAGCGCGGTCTGCTGGATGAAACGCTGGTGCTGTGGGGTGGTGAATTTGGTCGCACGCCGACAACCGAAAATGGCAACGGTCGCGATCACAATCATTTCGGCTTCACAACCTGGATAGCAGGTGGAGGCGTCAAAGGTGGTCAGACGTACGGCGAAACCGACGACTTTGGTTTTCGCGCCGTGCATAACCGAGTCCACATCCACGATCTGCACGCGACGATTCTGCACTTGCTGGGGATCGATCACGAACGCCTCACATACCGCTACGCTGGCCGTGACTTCCGACTGACCGATGTGGCAGGCAAGGTGATTCACGACGTCGTTTCGTGATGGCAATGTCGAGAACTGCATTGAAGATCTGACGTCCATCCGTCAGAATGTCACATCGTGAGGCGTGTATTCAGGAACGTCATTTCTCAGGACCAGGTCTATGTCCGGGCAATTCGGGCGACTCATCGCAATTGGTGATATCCACGGCTGCGTTCATGCGCTCGACGTCCTCCTCGCGGAAATTGTGCCCTCTTCATCTGATCGGTTGGTTTTTCTTGGCGATCTGATTGATCAGGGACGCGACAGCGGGGCGGTCATTGATCGACTGCTTCAATTGCAGCAACAGTGTGATGTTGTCCTGATCAAGGGCAATCACGAAGAGATGATTCTGGCTGCGCGAGAAAGCGAAAGCGCGCTTCGCTACTGGGAAAATTGTGGTGGTGTCGCGACGCTGAACTCCTACCGTTTTGGAGCGGTTCTCGCGGACATACCTCCGGAACACTGGGCGTTATTTGAATCGTGCCAGCCGTATTTTGAGACCGGTGAGTTCCTGTTCACGCATGCCAATTATCTTCCCGACCTGCCGATCAGCGAAACTGACGAGTATCAGTTACGCTGGGCGCTGTTTGAACCGGAAGAGATGCGTCCCCATCAGTCTGGTCGGACAGTGGTCGTGGGACATACGGAACAACGGAATTCCGAAATCCTCGACCTCGGCTTTGCCATCTGCATAGATACCGCCTGCTGGCGCCACGGGTGGTTGACTGCGTTGGACTGTCGTTCTCGCACCGCTTGGCAGGCGAGCCGTTGGGGTTTGCTTCGAGGAGCTGACGAGTCCACTCACCGAGGCCAGTTTCCTTTGCATGCGGTATCCAGATGAGTCGCGCCCGGCCCGGGCACCAAAAACATCAGTGCCACCAGTGCGGCAGGATCGCAACGGCAAGCTGACTCGCTTTCGAAATGCCAAACTTCGTGCCGCATGGATGATAACTGTCGTCTGTTGGACGTGGGGCACGTTTGTAACGTGCCCGGCACGATGGAATCGTGCCCCACTTATTTCTGTCTCAGTCCTAAGGTCTCTTCTAAGAGCATGGCATTCCGTCGAGAGTTGCACGTCGGATACAGCAGCTCAGGGCAGTGAGCGTTCTTCACATGGGCCTGTCGTATGACGATTGTGCGCTCTGGCCGCCCTTCGTAGACCAGGCTGGCGAGAACAACTCATCGATTCGTCAGAGATGAGCCAACTGTCGTCACCCCTTCATTTCCTTGATCCTTTTTTTTGAAACCGCGCAATCGGTCGCGCTACCGGTAGGCGCGATTGCTAAAATCGTGCTCCCGGTATAGCAGATTTTGTGTGCGTCCCCTTTTGTGTGCGATCTGTATGCACAGGTGTTCTTATGCCAGCTCGTTTTGAATTGACGACAAAACCAATACGAGTTGCACGGTTGTTGCTTTTGGCTCTGGCGACGACGTTTGCGGCTGAATATGCCATCATGAAGCTGCTGCCGTATGTTTTGCCGCCTGGTTGTGGCGACACGTGTGAGGCCGTCGCCGACTCATGCATACTGACACTTGTCGTTGCTCCCGCCTTGTGGGTCATCGCTGTTCTTCCAATTCAACGGCTGGCTCAAAGTCGCATGCATTTTCTCCGACGATCACTGACATCTCAGGAAGAGGAACGACAGCGAATCACACGCGATATACACGATGGAATAGGCCAGTCATTGACAAGCCTGATGCTGGGACTGCGAGCGATGGAAGAAACGACAACAGACATCATGGTTCGTGAAAACGCCAGGTCGCTGCGAGCAATGGGGGCGGGAATTCATGATGACCTCAGGCGGATCGTGCGAGGACTACGCCCGGCAATTCTCGATCAGTTGGGACTGGCGGCAGCGATCGAGAGGCTGGTTGAGGAAGTGAGGGGATCCGGGAAAGTTTCGATTGAGTTGGACAGCAAGGCATTGACCGGATTACGGTTGAGCGCCGAATTGGAAACAGCAGCGTTTCGGAT
Organism: Candidatus Kuenenia stuttgartensis; assembly: GCA_945861465.1. Classification (GTDB taxonomy): domain Bacteria; phylum Planctomycetota; class Planctomycetia; order Planctomycetales; family Planctomycetaceae; genus SXXK01. The sequence continues at coordinate 18,371 of CAMAVB010000026.1, read as the reverse complement.
CGTGCAGGAAGCGATTTCCAATTCACTGCGCCATTCGCAGGCGGAAAACATGCGCGTGGAATTGGCAGTCCAAAGCAACAATCTGGAACTCACGGTGGCCGACGATGGCAAGGGCTTTGATGCATCGACAATTCTCCAGAATAAAAATGGTCGCTACGGGTTACTCAGCATTCGAGAGCGAGCCATGATTTGCGGGGGGCGAGCGGAGATCACGACTAGCCTCAATGCCGGAACGACTGTTTCGGCACAGCTTCCACTTGTGATGCGGAGCGAAACGAATGTCTGAGATCCGAGTGCTCATTGCGGACGATCATGCGGTACTGCGGTCGGGGCTGAAACTGCTGATCAATACCCAGTCGGACATGGCCGTGGTCGGCGAAGCGGGCGACTTTCCCAGTTTATATAAGAGCATCATCGAGCTACGTCCGCATGTGGTGACTCTGGATTTGTCGATGCCGGGCGGAGACGCAGTGAAAGTGATTGAAGAACTGTCCAGAGAGATCCCGGAAACACGCCTGTTGGTACTGACGATGCATGATGATGCGTCCATGTTTCGTGCGGCGTTTGAAGCAGGAGCTGCCGGCTACGTCGTCAAGTCCGCAGCGGATACGGAACTGTTAACAGCCATTCGGACCGTTGCCGCGGGGCGATCGTTTGTGAGCCTTCCGGGAAACCCTGGACTGCCGGGGCCGGAATCGTCGCGAACTTTGAATGCGGATGATCAAAAAGCTCTGGAATCTTTGAGCACCCGTGAGCATGAAGTGCTGACACTCGTTGCTCAGGGACACACCAATCAGGCCATTGCCGATCGATTGTTTCTGAGCGTAAAAACTGTCGAATCGTATCGATCCCGCCTTATGACGAAGCTGAATCTTGGCACACGTGCAGAGTTGACTCAATTCGCACTGAATGCCGGCTTGATGCAGGCTGAATAGACGGATTCGTCAGAATTTGGCCATGAATGATGCACACCTCCGAATCACCATTTGCCTGGTTTTCGGAACACAGAGAATTTCTTCCGAAATCATGGCGGACTTCGCGTCCAGAAGTGGCTTGTTCGATTGCTGAGGGCTTTGCTGCTTGTCAGGTATGGCTCGCCTGCCGGGATTTCCCCGGCACACTGAGCTGAAGAATGCAGACTCTCCCCGGCATACAAGTGTTTGGTCACACCCCTATGCTTTGGTCACTGCCACAGCAACGACGCTGTTGAGTCAGTTCCACAGACAAATCCTGATTTCGACCGGTTCCACGCAGCCACCGTAACTGGCTGAGCTCAAGCCTTGGTTTCGGAAGTCCTCAGAGGGGCATCGGTGGCCGGTTTGATGCTTTTCGCAACTCAGTCCTAAGGAAGACTCAAATGAATCTATTTCTCGCAGAACTTCGCAGTGTCGCAGGACTTTCCCGTCGGCAACGCCGGTCAAAGGTGGTGAGGTCGCAGTCGGCCAGAGCTGGAAGTGAATCACTTGAATCTCGCATCGTGCTTTCCGCGATCACAGGGACGGTCTACGACGACGCGGATTCAAGCGGTACCAAGACAGGTCCGGACAACACACTGGCCGGCTGGCAGGTCTATGTGGATCTCGACAACAGCGGAACCTTCAACAACAAAGCAGACGGAACGCCGGAGCCATCGGCGATTGCAAACGGCGGCGGCGATTATTCGATCAATATGAACGGGCTTCCGACAGCGCTTTATCGCGTTTCAGAAGTTGTCCAGCCCGGCTGGACGCCCACTATGGCAGCATCCCGCGACGTTGCGTTTATCGCTGGCGAAGATTTGAACAAGATCGATTTCTTCAATTTCGCTGGCGGCAACATCGCCGGCACTGTCTGGAATGATCTGAATGAAGATGGAGTTCGTGCCACCGATCCCGGGACCGGTGCGTTTACGGAACCTGGACTCGCCGGCTGGACGGTGTTTCTGGACCAGAAGCCCGCTGACGGTGGCGGCTTGAATCGGATTCTGGACCCCGGTGAGCCATCGACCGTGACTGATTCTCTTGGAAACTACTCGTTCTCGAATTTGCCGGCAGATGACTACGAGGTCACCGAGGTGAAACCGTTCGGCTGGGATGTAGCGCCCACGTTTGACATTCAGCAGACGGCGACAGTTGTCGCACTGGGCACCGCGACACAGGACTTTGCCAATTTCTCGTTACTGAATGGATCGATCGAAGGCACCATCTGGAACGACCTGAACGGCGATGGAGACAGAGCGATCGACCCTGCGACCGGGCTGCCAACCGAGCAAGGTCTGGTGGACTGGACCGTATACATTGATTCAGACACTGACGGTGTGCTGGACGCAACAGAACTAACAGCGACCACTGATGCAAACGGAAACTACTATTTCGTCAGCGTGCTGGCGGGAAGCCACCTCGTCAGGGAAGTTCTCCCTTCGAACTGGTCGGCTTCGCCTGGGTACGCCGCGCAACAGACAGTCAGCGTCACTGCAGGTGACAAAACGAACAATGTGGACTTCGCCAATTTCACGGTATTGAACGGTTCCATCCGTGGCTCCGTCTGGAACGATGTGAATCGAGACGGTGTTCGCAACTCGAGCCCTTCCGGCGTCTTCAGCGATCCGGGCCTCGCTGGCTGGACCGTGTATCTCGACATGAATCGCAGCCGTACATTGGACACAGGTGAGCCGACTGCGTTGACTGACGTTAACGGTGCCTATGTCTTTCCGGACCTGCAGATCGGAGAATACGAGATCATAGAGATCGTACCGACCGGATGGGAGACCGCGCCGACCTTTGGCGATAATTACGCGGCCCGAGTTTTCTCAGGAGCAGAAACGGTCGCTCATGATTTTGCCAACTTCAACCTTTCGACACTGGTACCTGGCTCTGTCAGCGGCGTTGTCTGGAATGACCAGAACGGAAACGGCGTGCTCGATACCACACCAACTGTGGAGCCAGGACTTGGTGGCCGCGTGGTGTTTGCGGATGTCAACGCCAATGGGATTCTTGATGCCACAGACCTGCAAACCGCGACCAATGCCGATGGAACGTACACGATCTCAGGAATCGCCCCCGGTACGATCAGTATTTATGATGTCGTCGCGGCTGGCTGGCACGCAACCTCACCAGTAACCGGCGTTCGATCACTGGTGCTGAAGAATGGTGAGCATGTGACAGGAATCAATTATGGCAATGCGGAGCCGAAGAATTCCACAATCAGTGGAAGTGTCTTCGCTGACACTAACAAGAATGGTGTCCGGGATTCTGGCGAACATGGTCTGGCCGGGATCACAGTGTATCTGGATCTGAACGGCAACGGCGCTCTGGACCCGACTGATCTGCAAACAGTGACGTCCGAGAATCTTTATTACACTCCGAGTGTCAACGAAGCCGGATCGTACAGCTTTGCACACCTTGCATCCGGGACATATGCTGTTCGTCAGATAATTCCGACGGCCCTGAGTTCTACACCGTCCTCGCAGTTTGAGCATACGGTCACAATGCTTGCTGCTGAGAACCATTCGGGCGTTGATTTTGCGGATGTGTTCCGCCCCAACGAAATCCACGGCGTGAAATTCGACGACACCAACGGCAATCATGTGCGTGATCCCGGTGAAGACGGAGTCGGAGGGACAACGATCTTTATCGATTCAGATCGAGATGATGCACTTGATCCGGGAGAGGTGAGCACTGTCACACTTGCAGACGGATCTTATTCGTTCACCGGGCTCACGCCAGGTGCCTATGTTGTCCGCGAGGTTCTGCAGACAGGATTCGGGCATTCGTACCCGACAACGATCGGGGGAACTCTTTGGCCAGCGGGTACAAGCAATCCTGCACAGGGGCTCGTCAGTCCCGCAAGCATTACCACATCACTGGCGGTTGGTCAGTCGTATCACCAGACCGTCAGCCTGACGCTGCCAGGAACCGGTTCGCTCACGAATGCCGTAGATGTGTTTCTGTTGTTCGACGATACCGGCAGCTTTGTGAATAACAGCCCGATCGTTCGCGCCGCGTTCCCGAACATCATCTCTCAGTTGCAGACATCCCTGTCCGGGACTGACCTGGCATTTGGTGTGGGCCGATTCGAAGAATACGCGAACTTTGCCTCTGAGTACTCGACCGGTCGACCATTTGTGTTGAATCAACCAATCGTCGCCGCGAGCAATCCTGGCTATATGACGGCCATTCAGGCGGCTTTGAATCGAACAACGCCGGGCTACGGCGGAGACGGTCCGGAAACAGACATCGAAGCTCTGTATCAGTTGGTCACAGGGCTTGGCTTTGATGGAAACAACAATGGTTCCGTGATGGACAGCGGCGCAGCCGGTCTCGGTTCCACGCAGCTGGTTCCCGGCAACAGTGGTGACGTGCCATCATTTGACTCATTCACCGCAGATGCATCAGCCGGCGTTCTGCCAGCGGCCGGGACCGTCGGGGGTGCCGGTTTCCGAGCGGGGGCATTGCCCGTCATTCTGCTCGCCACCGATATTGGATTTGCCTATCAGCCGAAGGGTGAGACATCGGTGACCGGAGTTAACGGACTCACGCTGCCAGTGAGTGCTCTGACCGGATATTCGCGGGCATCGACGCCATTCAATTCAGGCGCAGGATTACAGGAAACTATGACCGGGCTGAATGCTCTCGGTGCACTGGTGATTGGTCTGGGAACCAATACGCAGGCCAATATTGATCCACGACAGGGACTGGAAGCAATTTCAAAACTGACGGGAGCCATCAATCGCACGACCACGACCATCGCGAATGGCACGGCTGATCCTATCGCACCGGGCGATCCGCTCTACTTTCAGATTTCATCTGGATTCGCAGCAAGTGTTGCTGACGGTGTGAAGAACGCAATCCAGAACGCCGTCACCAATGTCGCGATGAACATTACCGTTCAGGCGTCAGACCCTCGCGTCAGGATCATCAATCACACAGGAACACGGAACGGAGTCGGTTCGGGTCAAACCGCGACATTCGACATCGAGTTCATCGGCGACGGAATCCCGCACCGATTTGATCTGCAGTTTGTTCGACAAGGCACGAACGTCGTCCTTGGTTCCATCCCGGTCGTGCTGGGAACGCCAATCCCCGGCGACGGATACCATTTCGATGATCTTGCTGAAGGCGAAATCGAATCTGAAGATCACTTCGGCCATACCTCGTCAGCCGCTACGCAGAATCTCGTTGTGTCATCGCCAACTGTGTCAGTGACAGAAGGTGCGACGAATACCTTTACAGTGAAACTGTCGGTTCAGCCCGCCAGCGACGTGACGGTGACTGTTGCCAAAACCTCGGGAGATAATGATCTTTCTGGCGCAGCGACGTTGACGTTTACGCCCGTCAACTGGGACACGCCGCAGTCCGTCACGCTGGCCGCCGCCGAAGATATCGATCTGGCGAATGGCTCGACCGTGTTTAATGTGACATCCAGTGGCCTCACGACGGTAAGTGTCACCGGCACTGAAGCGGACAACGATCTGCAGTCACTGGTGGTTTCTCCCACGAGTGTGTCTGTCAGCGAAGGGCTGACAAACACGTTCACTGTCAAACTGGCCTTCCAGCCATCCAGCGATGTCAGTGTCAGCACTGGCTACATCTCCGGCGACACAGATCTCTCGCTGAGTGGCGGCGCAAGTCTGACGTTTACAACCGCCAACTGGGACACACCGCAGACCGTCACGCTGGCTGCCGCCGAAGATGTGGATCTGACGAATGGCTCGGCCGTGTTTGATGTGACATCCACTGGCCTCACCACCGTGAGTGTCACTGGCACCGAAGCGGACAACGACAAAGCGAATGTTGCACCCATCGTTTCGATCTCTTCGACAGCAACCGACGGTTTCCACGGTGTCAGAGGGCAGATTCGATCGTTTACAGTCTCGACTTCCGACTCTCCGGCTGATCTCGCTGCCGGGTTCATTTACACAATCAACTGGGGTGACGGTGCGACGCAGACCTTCGCAGCCGGGGCCGATACGACGATCTCTCATATCTATGAGACAGCAGCAGTTTTCACTGTCAGCGTGATCGCTGAGGATCAGGGTATGGCGATCAGCCTGCCTGCAGCCACAAGCGTTTCGATCTTGATCACTGAATTGCAGGGAACCGAATTAGCAGTCGGCGGAACCAATCTGAATGATGCCTTCAGCCTGACACAAACTTCCCCCGGCACATTCGGCGTGATCCTGGCGGGCAAGTCAGTCGCAACCTATGCACCGGGATTGGCTGGAAGCATCCAGCTCTACGGAAATTCCGGAGTTGATACTCTGACCGCAATGAATCAGTCGAATGTCTGGGAATTGACGGGAATGCATTCCGGCAACCTGAACACTCAATTCATGTTCCAGGGCATTGAAAACCTCAAAGGAGGAACTCTGGACGATCAGTTCCGTCTCGAGAATGGTGCGGGATTTGCCTCAATCGACGGGAACAGCAATACAGGCACCGTAGATTCGCTGGACTATTCATCTCGAACGACGCCTGTCATTGTTGATCTCGCGATTGGTTCCGGGAGCGGCGTGACATCCTTCAAGGGTGTCGAAAGTGTGATCGGCTCCGGATCTGCTGCCGATTCAGTCGTGGGTCCGAATCTCAATACGGCCTGGACCATCAGTGGTGTGGATTCCGGCAAAGCAGGCGTTCTCAGCTTTTCGTCATTTGAAAATCTGGTCGGCGGATCGCTCAACGATTCGTTCAAGTTCAGCACACTTGATGCCTCAGTCTCCGGGCTCATTCAGGGAAGTGACGGAGTCGATATGCTGACCGCCTTCAATACGGCCAACCTCTGGAACCTGACGGGCGTCAGATCAGGAGATGTTCATGGAACATCGTTCGGCAGCATTGAAAATCTGACGGGCGGTACATTGGGTGACACCTTCAGCTCCACGGATGCGGCGAACGGGTTCGGGATCGTGAATGGCGGCACCGGCATTGATGTGTTTGACTTCTCCGTGTTAACCAGCTCTGCGGTTGTGAATCTTGCTGCGGGTTCGGTCAATGGCGTTGCATCCTTCAAGGGTTTCGAGAGTGTGATCGGCTCCGGATCTTCTGCGGATACCGTGGTAGGTCTGAATGTTAATACGGCCTGGACCATCAGTGGTGTGGATTCCGGCAAAGCGGGCGTTCTCAGCTTTTCATCATTTGAAAATCTGGTCGGCGGCTCGCTCAACGATTCGTTCAAGTTCAGCACGCTCGATGCCTCAGTCTCCGGGCTCATTCAGGGAAGCGGCGGAGTCGATACACTGACGGCCTTCAATATGGCCAACCTCTGGAACCTGACAGGCGACAGGTCAGGAAATGTCAACGGAACATCGTTCGACAGCATTGAAAATCTGACGGGTGGTACGGGGGCTGACACATTTGCAGCGTCAAACGCCTTCGGCGGCTTCGGCATCATCAATGGAGGTACTGGCGCGGATCTGTTGAGCTTTGCTGGCATGACAGGCGGCGTAACAGTGAACTTGCAGACGAAAGCAGCGACCGGGATTGCACAGTTCCTGGGGTTCGAGAATCTGGCAGGGGAAACGTCAGGCAATGATCTCCTGGTCGGACTGGATCTGGCAACGACATGGACGATCACCGGGGCAAGCTCCGGACTCGCAGGCCTCGTGAATTTTCAGTCATTTGAAAACCTGAACGGCGGTGCTGCTGATGACACATTCCGAATTCAGCCGACAGGCAGTCTTTCTGGTGTGGCGAGCGGCGGCGACGGTGTGAATGTGCTTGATTACTCCTTCTGGGTTGCCTCAGGAGTCACTGTGGATCTAGGAACGGGAACGGCCACAGGTTTCGGCGGAGTCTCGGGAATCACAATCGTGATCGGCAGTGCTCAGGACGATGCGTTGACCGGCGATGGTGGCGACAACATCCTGATCGGCGGAGCTGGTAACGATGTTTTGAATGGCATTGGTGGTCGAGACATGCTGTTTGGTGGTTCCGGAACTGATGTCCTGCATGGTGGAGCGGGAGATGATCTTTTGTTTGGAGGAAAGATCAGTTCGTATAACGAAGCGACAAAGGCCATCAGCCTGCCGACGCTGAAGACGATACGCACCAAATGGACAGGTGCAGCACCGTATGCAGATCGAGTCAGCAGCCTGCTCGGTGCCGAGCTCAAGAGTTCGACGTTGATCGACGATGCTTTGGCTATTGACCAGCTGTTCGGAGATTCCGAGAACGACTGGTTCCTGACAAGACTTGGTGATGTGGTTGCCGACGCAGCTGCGGAGACGATCACCGCCCTGTAGGATCGTCTGGTCGGAGGGGAAGAGGTGCGATGCGGGTTGGTCAGGAGGACCGTATCAATAGCCCAACACGGAGACGGGAACGTGTGCGCGTCGGCGCGTAAATTCGAACGCCGCCGCGCTGGGGAATCCGTTGTCATGGATGAAGCGGAGTGCCCCAGACGCACACCGTTAGGACCGGCGCAGAAATAACTGTCGTCTTCCGGACGTGGAGCACGTTTTTAACGTGCTCGGCACGATGGAATCGTGCCCCACTTATTTCTCTCAGTCCTTAGTTGAAGAAACACGCATAGCCTGAGTCGTGAGGCTTCGGGTTGAATCTTGGCCCGGCTCCGAATTCTAACGAATCCGACTGCAACTCAATGCAGGCTGGGCGAAGTAGAGAGGCAACAGAACGGATTTTTCAGAATTCTGCAACGACTTTGCTATATTCAAACTTCATCTGAAGTACTTAGAATGTAAATTTCTGGGGAAGCATCGAACGAGTGAATCATCGCACGATGTTGCCGATTCGGTGATTTTTTCGCCAACAGGAGTATCAAGGCATGAGGTCATGTTGTGTTGTCGTTGGTTACATCATCATTGGCATTTCGCTCTCCGCCTCGGCACATGCCGGAATCATCGATTTAAGTCAATGGACGCTCGTGCAGGATCCACCGCATCCGAAACTGACGAGCTCGATTGACTCCAACACGCAGATTACACTGAAGGCAACAGGCGGCCCAATACCGAGCGGGACGGACATTGGTTATCAATCCGTGAATGGGTATGACGTTGGCAGCTCTACGTTCGGATGGGCTTTCGATCCCGGTTTTAGCTTCTCCGTTGGCCTGGATTTCAGCCTCACATTCGCCTCTCCAAGGGGCGGATTCGCAATTGGCATGGGAATCGGGGAGGACCGCGACGGGACGGATTCGGCGGGCGTAGTTCTGACAAGTCGGGATGGCACGCTGGGTCCCTTGGTCGGAGCAGCGCGTGTCAACGATGTCACGCAAGTTCCAATTGTCTTGAGTTTACTCGGGACGGCAACAGGCCGATTCATTGTCTCTTATGACGCGGCGACCGGTAACGTGACCGTCGGCGTGAGCACGAATGGCGATGATTTGCCTGAAAAATCCGGGGTTTTTAACAGCATCCAAAATTCCTGGGATAATGAGTTGCTGCTCGTGTCGTTCTTTGCTCGCGGCGACAATGGTCTATCTCCCTGGACTTCCGGCACGGCTGATGCCGTCTTCAGCAATTTGCATGTAATCTCCGGCACACCCACATCCATCGTCCCCGAACCGTCCACTCTCCTGTTGTTCGGGTTGGGAGCCATCGGGCTGATTGTCCATGGCAGACGGAGGCAAGCACATTCTGCCTGACAGTTGATTTCTTGTTCTCCCGCGAAGATGTTCCGACGTCTGTTTGCAGAAGTCCGGTTCGGCAGAAAAATGATCGTTAGAAAAATACAGTCCACGACTTTTGTCGATGAACCCAGATTTTGGCGATCTGTCCCGTTTTATGACTCCGTTTGCAGCACGTCTTGCGAACGCTTCAGCGTCGCTGATTCACATTTCCCCCCTCCCCGATTTCAATTCCGATCAGCACCCTCAAAGGGCAATTCGCCGATGAAGTCGCGGCCTTCCACGATGTGATGTTCGATACCTGCCCTGATATCGTGCAACGTTTGCGTCAGGCCTGAAGGCCAGTCAATGGTCACTTCGGATACCAGTTCCAAATTGCCAACACCGAAAACCAGAATTCGTTCATTACTCGCCTGATAACCGTCACCCGCTGTCAATTGTCGCGTGTGGGTCTTTCCAGCGCAGGTCACGGTCACATTCGTCCCGATTGCGTCGCGTGAACAATTTACTCCTGTCAGCCGAAAGGCAACTGAGTTCCCGCACGACTCAGTCAGATTTGTCACGAGTGCAGCGGGTGAGTCCAGATGGGACACAACAAAGTCTTCGTGGCCGTCCCGATTCCAGTCAATCCTCGCCATTCCCCGTCCGAGATACTGACCGGCAAAGTACGAATCCTTGCCGCTGACCGCAACCTCATCAAATCGAACGCCGCCTCTGTTTGCAAATATCTGTGGCGGCATTCGGTAAGGCTTGCCGTCATACGAAAAGTCATCCACATGACCATTTGCCACAACAAGATCGGGAAATCCGTCCAGATCACAGTCGAGCGATTGAGTCCCGAATCCCAGCTTCTGGAGGCTGGGATTCCGTAATCCGAATTCTCGCGTCTCGTCTACGAACAAATAGCCTGATTTCTGGATATATAGAGTATTTGATTCGTCCAGAAAGTTGGTAACGAAAAAGTCCAGACGAGAATCGCCATTGAAATCATCGACGGCAATTCCCATGCACGCCTGAGCCATACCTTCCCGATCAAACGCGACGCCCGAATGGATCGCCACATCCGTGTAGCGTTGTTGTTGCGTCTGAGCGTCAAGTAGACTGCGAAACAGAAAATTTGCTTCGCCGTCATTGGCAATCAGCAGGTCCGGGATGGGAGACGGACTCAGTCTGACTGCGACGACTCCCAGCGACTTTCCTCTCACATCGGAAATACCGAAGTCGGATGTCGCATCCAGCCACGAACCATCTCCACTGTTGAGGTGAATACCTGGAATCGAGCCATTGAAAGTTGCCGGTGAACAGGTTCTGGGATGCAGTTTTCCGCAAATCGTCGTGAACGCCTCCGCGCCGCTGAGGTAATTGGCATCATACAGATCGGGAAAACCATCGCCATTCAGATCCGTAGCGACACAACTTGTTGTCCACGACTCTTCGATTGCACGTGATTCCAGTTTCAGGTCTTGAAACGTCCCGTCCCCGTTGTTTCTGAAGCAACGATTTCCACCGATATTTGCGACGTACAAGTCTTCAAATCCGTCGTTGTCAAAGTCAGCTGCGGAAACACCCTGACCGTAACCAAATTCCAGCAATCCGACCGACTGGGCACATTCTCTGAATATTCCACGCCCGGTATTCAAGTAACAGTGATCCGCAAACTCGCGCTGCGACTCGTCAATTGGCCAGCGGCAGCCCTGGGTCAGATAGATATCCGGCCAGCCGTTGTTATCAAAATCGGCGACCGCAACACCGCCGCCAGTTGTTTCAAACATCCGCTTTCCTTCAGTCTGCGGATCATCGCTGTTGAAATACTGAAAGTGAATTCCGGCAGCAGCTGCTTCGTCCCGGAATATCCAGGGCGTTCCGTCATTCTTTGTGGTTGCAGAATCCGACTCCACCGAAAGATTCGAGGTTGGAAGTGTCAACTCCGATAGATCAATTTCTCTGGCAGGATTGTGTGACGCAGGCACCTGATCCGACGATCGATTTGAAAGCAGATTCCTGAGTCGTGCCATCGATTCCAGGGCCGTTGGCTCCTCCGGGGAGAACCTGGTCGTGGTAAAATACCACGCCAGCGCCTCCTCCTCGCGTCCGAGCGACTCCATCAGGCGTGCGATCTGGAGGAATGTCTGCGGATTTGGCGCTTCGAAATAGACCGGTCGCATGATCCGATGTAACTCGGCAAGTTGTTCTGCCCGCCGCAGGAACCGCTCAGCATCCGATCCGCGATTCAACTGAGTCAGCACCTGGCCCAACTGAAAACATGCCTTGCGCCTGTCCGGGGCCAGAAGCGTTGCTTCCCAAAAACAGCGTGCCGCCGCTTCGAGCTGATTTATCGACTGCGCCCAGCAGCCCCGAATGTACCAGATCTCAGAATGCTGTTTGGCATCGGCTGGCAATGAGTTATTCCATGCGAGGAATCCTGGAATGTCAGATCTGTCGAGCAGCAAGCCACCCAGTATCGCCTGAGGCTCAATTAAAGAATTGTCGATGCTGACAGCCCTCCGCAACAATGACACCGCCCTGTCAACATCATTCGACCGAATTGCTGACACCGCTAGTCCGCATAAGACCAGTGGGTCATCAGGCGATTTTTTCGCAGCCGATAACAACAAGGATTCATCAATGTACGGTTCTTCGGGATTACCAAACAGCAGCAGTTCGGTAATCGAAAACTGCATTTGACCAATGCCGACTTTCCCATGAATCCGGGCATCCCAACGCTGTGCGCTGGAATTCAGTATCGTTGCCAGTTGCCTGTGCGACGCCAGATCATCCGGAGCAAGATCCAGGCACTTCCTTAACAGGTCGGCGCTTTCAGACCATTGGCCCCGGCTGAAGCAGCGCTGTGAAGCGGTAAAAAACAGATCCCGGGCGGCGGCAGAATCATTCAATGCAATCCACAACTCTGCCGCCCTGGCGTATTCTCCAAGTTCAGCATAGGCCATTGCTTCGACACGTGCAGCAGCAGTTGCATCCGGATCGCTCTCCAGCAGATCCTGCACAATTTTCAGGGCGGATTCCGCGTTTCCTTTCCGCAGTTCACGGCGCGCCTGCTGAACAATTTCATCGCTGCCGTCGTACTGAATCACCAGCCAAAAGGCCAGACCGACGATCACGAGGAGTCCACCACAAACAAATGCATAGCGCCGAATTCTCATCTTGCCTCGGTGGTCGCTTCGTTTGGTTCAGCGACGTGCACTGCAGCCAGATTCGCTTCCACCTGCACAAGCCAGTGTGGAAAGCAGGGCGATGGAAATGGTGCCGCGATCTGGTTGCCAAATTTGGCTTCCACCTGGACGAGCCAGGGTGGAAAGCCGACAATTCGCCAAGCCCGATGCATGATAGAATCCCCGCTGACAACACGGGCCGTTCAAATCCTGCATCATGATAACCTGGCAACATCCCCGAATTTTTAACATTCCCGGCTGGCGCCCGCCAGTTAGACCACTATTCGCTGGTCAGCGCAAAATCAAAGGTGCCGCCACTGCTGGAAACAGTTTCGCCGAGAATGCTGGACGCTGTGTCGGAGTACCGCAGCGGAATGGACTCTCGCGCTCCTGACATCATCGGAGGTTCCATCATGTCGGCGACGCTTCCATCAGGTTTGACCATTTTGGTGATGATGACTGTGTACTTCCCAGGAGGTGTGCCGACAGCGGCTTCTTCTCCCACGAGAGAACTGAGTTCATATTTTCCTGAAGAATCTGTGACACCGGCGCCGCCGTATCCTTGTTTTGCACCTTCTTCAGGAACGAATCTGACCGTCGCCTTTGGCAATGGTTTACCGTCCATCGTGACGACCCCAGTCACAACGACACTCGGGTCTGGCGGCACAACACCCTTACCGCAGCCTGCAATACATAAAACGGCCAGACCGAACCCAATCACTTTTAGCACGGCAACTACACTCCCGGAAATAGTTTTCAATCCACCCAGAGCAATTCGAAAGCCTGAGACGTCAACCCTTCGGCCGCGGCCGCAATTCCAAGTGCTTTATCAAGCCAACGAATTAGGGTTCAATCTGCAGGCCAGACCAGGCGAAGCGACGTTTTGTCAGGTCGGCCAATTGCCGGAACTGCGTTTCGCCTGGTCCGGCCTACCACAAAATCAACAGCAAGCTCCACAATTCAAAATGTCTGCCGAAACAGAGTGCTTCGGCAGACATGCTGTCAGCCATGACCACAGGATTTTACGACTCCACTTCAGAATTCACCAATGACATTCCCATCAGCACGGTAATGCAAGTTTGCTCGTGTCCCTGCGTCAATGTTCTCCGACAGGAATCGAACCGACCCGTCCGCCAAAAGTGCCTGACAGCCACCAGTATGCAGACTGCCGGCAGTTGCCCAGTTGGCAAGGCGACCAATCTTTTTCATATACAGGTAAGCCGGATCGTTGTTGTTGTAGACCCATACGTTGATGCCGTACCACTGCAGGTCAATCCCGACCTGAACGTGTCCGGCATGGCCCCATGCTGGCGGCACACCATTCCAAACTTCACGGATCGTCTCAGTGACGGCCACTGTGTTGCTGGTTCCATCTCTGATGGCAGCAATGTCAGTGGAATAGTCCGTGTGAAAGACTGGACGATTTTCCTGCGGGAGATTGGTATACGAGTACCCCTGATAATAGTACTCACCATACCAAGTGTTGAAGTCGTAGTTTGTCCTGGCACCCCCTGGATTCGTCGCACTCACCGAGTAGTACTGGTTTGTACTTGGGTAATTGTAATCGTTGCTGGAATCGGTCGGGCAGAGGAATCCTGCAATCTTTGTTTTCACGATCGCGTAATTGTTGTCTGGATTTCCGGCAACTTCCCCTGGCGAGTACATGCCGTAAACATATGACCAACTCGCCGCCTGATTGTGGTCATACTGCTGGTAAAGATTGCCCTGTTCGATAAATGGCAACAGCATCGTCCAGCCGGTCGCATTCTTGTACCTCGCTGGCCTCGGCGTGGCATAAACGGGACCACCGTGGAACCCCACATTGAGTCGCGACGGCGGAAAGACTCTGTGTACGTCATGGTAGTTGTGCAAAGCAATTCCAAGCTGTTTCAGATTGTTCTTGCATTGCGTTCTGCGTGCCGCTTCACGGGCTTGCTGCACAGCTGGCAACAAGAGGGCGATGAGGATTGCAATAATCGCAATCACCACCAGCAGTTCAATCAGTGTAAATCCACGTTTTGACATCTTCATTGTGAAACCTCCAAACGTACGAAACAAAAACGGATCTCATAACAACATGAGACAAATGGTTCAGGAGTTGAGTCGATAATTACTGCGGGCAACTGAGGATCGTAGACGAACTCATGCCCATAATGGCAAGAATCCTCTCAGCATAGAGAGAACCCTCTCAAGTTTGAAGATACGAACCAGTCTTTTTTGCGTAATTGCACAAAGAAGTCAGAAGTCAATGGTCATTGACATGCTTTCCTCTGCGTGACCAGCACCATATCTTGCCATGAAGCAATTGTTGTTCCATGCATTTTTTGTATCAGAGGCACTCACATTCTGTGCATACGGTCATCTCCAACCGTTGAGACATGCATTCCAAACATGCGCCGTCGCCTAAAACATTTGCAGAACCGCGCGAGGTTGTATACTCCCGGATCGCTGCTCCGTTTTGCCGAGGCATGATGCGCATTTTCAAACGAAGGAAGGCTTGAGTTCCGTGAATTGGTGAGACCGACCCGGGTGATCCCGCGTCGGAGACACGGGCAACAGCGATGCGGAATGTGCCCCGTGTCTCCGACGCGGGTTTTCGCGTTCGTGACCGTTTACGCCTCAGAACGAAACCTGCGCAAGACCACCGACAAACACAGATTTGCGCAGATAGAAATCAACAGTCAATCTGTGTTCATCCGTGTCCATCTGTGGTTTCAACTATGATTCTCGAAGTGTCGTGAACGCAAAGGACTGGCCCACCAATAAGTGTCCACTCGTGGCGGATGCTGGCAGCATCCGAACTGACGCTGGCAGCGTCGGCCACGACCGTTATTTCTGCGACGGCCCTCAGTGGAGATCCTCACTCAATCACATCTTCCAGCGGCGAAATGCTGACAACCTTATCGAGTCGGATATAAACGGTTTTGCGATTGGGCTGGATGCCGTGGACGCGGGATTCGCGGACGTAGACTTCGCGCGTCGTGGCGGAATCCCGCAGGTCGTGGACGTCAGCGCCTTTTAAGACGAGTGTCTTATCGTGGATCGTCTGCAGGCGTCCCAGATAGACATATGGTGCCTCCACATCGACGACGACGTGTTTTCCGATGAATTCTTCCACGGACGAATTCCTGTCCTGAACAGTATGTTGAATCTGGTGTCTGAAACATTGCCAGTTCGGCATTTCATTCCTATTTTTACCGTATCCGCCGCGAAGACCAGCCTCAGGAGGGTGCTTCGCTATACTTTCAGTGGACTTCGCTGTCGTCTTCATCGTTTAACGGCAAGCCGCAGGCGACGGTGCAGGGTTTCGCCTACGCCTGCGGCTCGCCGTTAAACGAAAATGCAGCCCTGCAAATACCGCATTATGAAATAACTTTCATCGAAATACCTCAATGACTTCGATCTTTCGTCCGGCTGTCGAACGTATGGCTGGTTATGCTCCGGGTGAGCAGCCGCAGGATGGTGGCTGGGTCAAACTGAACACCAATGAAAATCCGTATCCGCCGTCTCCCAGAGTCGTCGAAGCCATTCGCCGCGCGGCGGAAGGGCGATTGAATGTTTATCCGGATCCGCATGCGACCGAATTCCGTAAGGTCGCTGCAAAGTTGTTCAGTGTCGAGCCTGACTGGATTCTGCCAGCCAACGGAAGTGATGAGAATCTCACTGTGATTACGCGATCGTTCTGTGACGCCGAAGAAATCATCGCATATCCGTATCCCAGTTACGTGCTCTACGAATCACTTGCTCAGATTCAGGGCTGCCGCATAGTGCGGCTGAATCTGAACTCAGATTGGCAATGGAATCCGGCCGATGCTGCATTACTGCGAGAGAGTGTCCGCGTGTTTTATGTTCCCAGTCCGAACTCGCCTACCGGTAATGTGTGGTCTGCGGAACAGCTTTGCCAACTGCTTCCGGATCGCGGAGTGCTGGTGCTTGATGAAGCGTACGGAGATTTCTGCCGCGTGCCTCATCGGGGCGAATTGCTTCGCAGTGATCTTTTCGACGGTCGTTTGATCGTGACGCGAACCTTCAGCAAGTCGTACAGCCTTGCAGGAATTCGATTCGGATTTGCGATTGCGCATCCGGATCTGATCGCAGGAATGCAAAAAGTGAAGGACAGCTACAACTGTGATACCGTCGCGATTGCGGCAGCCACGGCAGCTTTGGAAGATCAGGACTGGATGCTGCAGAATCGTGCGAAGATTCTGGCAACGCGCGACCGCCTGGCAGCAGCGCTGCCGACGTATGGTTTTCACGTCCACCCGAGTGAGGCGAATTTCCTGTGGACGACGCACGCAACCGGACAGCATCGGGAACTCTACGAACAGCTCAAGCAGCGAAAAATCCTGATTCGCTACATGAAATTTCCGGATGCTCTGCCCGACGGCGGATCCCTGGATGGTCTGCGAATCACGATCGGGACGGATGTGGAGATCGATCGAGTCCTTGAAGTGATGTCCGATGTCGTGCAAAGTGTCTCTTAACAATCGCGATTGTGCCGGATGTTCCGGGTCTGCCACGTGAAGGTCGGTTCCATCCTGAATGTCCCAGCGACTTTCGCTCGATTCCCCGCGTTCACAGCGCAAGATTGGCGTGGGACAGAGTGTCTGCAATCGCGGTGAACGACTTTTTTCCAGCCACGAAAAGCCACAAGAGGTCACAAAAAACGCCGCGAAACCCAATACTCCTTTTCATGTATTTTCGTGGCTAGTGCTCTGTCAAGGCTCAATTTTCGGGTACGACGGACTTCCAGTCCGTCGACAAAGGTCACCGCCGACGGACTGGAAGTCCGTCGTACAAATACAATTCAACCCCAACTTTAAAGGTTGACAGAGCACTAGCAAATCATTGGTCCTGGTTTCCAACCCGGCAGTTTCAGTTGATTCGACAAGCTAAAGGCCCGTACCCCGTTAGACTTGTCGCCCGACAAACCGTCAAACATGAATTTGATTTCCCCTACAATGACTCGTACTGCATCCATGACCCGCAACACTGCGGAAACACAGATTGAACTGTCGCTCGACCTCGACGGGAGTGGCAAGTCAGAAGTTTCGACGGGCGTAGGTTTCCTGGACCACATGCTGACGCTGTTTGCGCGACACGGGTTGTTTGATCTGAGGGTGAAAGCCGTTGGTGATCTGCATGTGGATCACCATCACACCGTTGAAGATGTCGGAATTTGTCTGGGGCGCTGCCTGAATCAGGCCGTGGGCGACAAAATGGGAATCTCTCGGTACGGGCATTCGACGCTCCCAATGGAAGAAACGCTCGTGACTTCAGCCGTGGATTTGAGCGGTCGGATGGCGTTCGTGTACCAGGTAAAATTTCTGACAGAAAAGATCGGCGAATTTGATACCCAGTTGGTGCAGGAATTCTGGACAGCTGTTTCGAGTAACGCTTTGATGAATCTGCACCTGCTGCTGCACCACGGTTCAAACAGTCATCACGTGGCCGAAGCCATTTTCAAATCAACAGCCCGCGCACTTCGCATGGCCGTGAGCATTGATCCTCGGCAGTCAGGCATCCCAAGTTCCAAGGGCACGCTGCACGGTTAGAGCGTTATTTTTTTGTAGGCCGGACCAAGCGCAGCGCCGTTCCGGCAGGTGTCAGGTATACTCTGCGCGGCCAGGACTGAGGGAC
>CAMAVB010000025.1 GCA_945861465.1 Candidatus Kuenenia stuttgartensis | reverse complement strand
GAAGGCTCCTCTCGCGGAGCGAGAGGGCTACTTTTATCCGGGACGTCGTCGCCGTTGCGATCGGGGATGAACATCAGATAAGGAGCGGCCCCGACGTAAACTCCACCGAAGCCTACTTCCAGACCGCTCACAAGGTTCAGGCCTTCGATGAATGTCTTTGAAGTATCAAAGACACCATCGCCCGTCGTATCTTCGAAGATCAGAATTTTGTCTTTGCCTTCACCATCCGGCGCTCGCAGAGGATAAGTATGGGCTTCCGCAACCCACAATCGTCCTTTGTGATCGAAACACATGGCGATGGGCTGATGCACCATCGGCTCACCGGCAGCAAGCTGCACCTTGAATCCCGGCGGAACAGTCATCTGCTTTGCGGCATCACCAGGCGACAATCCTGCGGCCATGTCTTTTCGCTTTTGCGGCTGAGCCTGCTGGAATTCAGCTTCGGTCACAGTCTTCACGGTGTGCCTCAGCACGTTCGCCCCTTTCATACCGCCGCAGGCAATATCGATCATGCCATCCTTGTTGAGATCTTCGACCACCAGTCCGCGTCCAATCCCGGCTTCGCCGTCGGCAAGATGAGGAATATAATCGAGGGATCCATCATCGTTGCGGCTGAGTTCAAACCAATACACAACGGCCCCGGCATCCCACATCGGGCTTTGGGCATGATGTGACCAGTAAGTTTTTCCAGTAACAATGTCGAGTAGTCCGTCGCCGTTCATGTCGGCGAGTTTGACCGCATGAAGTTCCGTGAACAGGATTCCATAAGGGCTCTCTTCTTTCGTCGTGCCCATCAGCAGATGTTGTTCGAACTGAATTTCGCCGTCGGCATCGGTGCCTGTGTTTTCGTACCATGCCAGTCCGAAATCATGGGCGCTCAGGGATGTAATAATGTCTGCATCCTTGTCTCCATCGACATCGTAAGCAAACATGTCTGCACCGGCACGGGCGAACGGATGGTCATGAAATTTCCAGATACCCTCAACCGCACCGCCCGCAGGTTGCTCCATCCAGCCATCAGTGGCGATCATGTCGAGGCGTCCGTCGGAGTTCACATCGCCAATGCCGAGTCCGTGGCCAAAAGGAGTCGGGGCAGTCGGTTCAGAGATCGACACAAACTTCCACGCGGCAAGTGGCTCGGCAGGCTGCGGGACATAGAAGCCGTAGTGGCCTTTTCGCGTACATACAAGTTCCGGAACCCCGTCGCCAGTGATGTCTGCAAACTGTGGAGCTTCGTTGCTGACCGAATCAGCGACCTGATGCTTTTCCCAAAGTCCCGTCAAGCCTTCGTTGCCGGGATTGCGGTAGACATAGGCCGGTGTACCGGGAAACCCCACGACCAGAATGTCGTTGGCACCGTCTCTGTCAAAGTCATGGACCCAGTTGAAAAAGTTGTCGGCGTAACCGTTCCGATTCTGCGGCACTGCGGGATAGATTTCCTGTTTCGCCGTGTATTCCGGGCCAGCATACCAGTGTGGCCCATACACAATATCCGTCACGCCGTCGCCATTCAGATCACCGGCAGCAATGCCTTCTGAGTAATACACATCCGAAAGCTGCTGCCGGTCAAACGAATGCATCCGAAAGTCCTGAGCCCTCGCAGTTGACACAATCGGCAGCAGAAACAGGATCGTAAGTAGACGTGTTGTCATCGCGGGGGATCCAAAATCATGGGAGAGTAAATCCTGAGGAGTTCACATCTCGTAAGAAAAAACGCGGGCAGGTGTGGACATGTTGCCAAAATGCCACAAAAATAGCCAGGCATCGGAATGCTATGGTCTAGTTTATTTTCCGAATGCAGCGTACTTGCGACGTCGGTGACTAAGGACCGGCGCAGGAATAACTGTCGTATTCCGGGCGTGGAGCACGTTTCTAACGTGCTCGGCACGATGGAATCGTGCCCCACTTATTTCTGTGCCAGTCCTAAGCTTTGCCAGTACGTGTCAGAGAATCAGTTTCAGCCAGGTTGACGGGTCATGCGCGATCGGAAAATCACCGCCGATGCTCAGCGGCAACTGGCCCAGTTCTGTGTCTTCCACGACGATGTAGAACCCCAGGTGGCCGATCTCGGGTACTTCCGCGAATCCTGGCAGCTCCTCGGCTGGAATCCAAAGTTCCATGCGATAGCCACCGCTGATCGATTCGACGGCAATCACGACACCATTCGCATCCTGCTCGCGATGCGTGCCGCGCTGCTGAGCAATGTCAATCAACAGGACGGTCGGCTGGTCATGAGCCGCTTCGTCTGAAGGCAGAATCTGCAACGCCGTACAAAATTGAGTCGCGCGATGGACGTTGGCAGTGTGTCGGGTATCAATGAAAACTAACACGTGATCGGAATGCTTCAGGTCGTGTCGCCGCCCGGAAATTTCCACTTTCTTGTTATGCACAATCAATTCGATTCCCATGCCATCAGGATTCCAGGCAAGCCGTAAATCAAAGCCCGCTGCCCCTTCATTCATCGTAGCAGGTACGAAGACTCGAGCGGCATCCGGGAGTTGCAACCGCCCACCTTTTTTTCTCGGCAGGTCATCGATCCGCAGTACGGACAATTGATACTGAAACAGGAAGGATGGTGGTACAATCATGGATCAGACTCAGGTTGTTTTGTCGGCATATTGTCCGGCGGGAGTGCCTCGTCTGGCGGGGAAGCAGCTTCGGTCTTCGTGAAAATTGGATACCCGAACCCGAAGATCCACGCCAGGATTGGGCGACAAGAAAAGGGCGAAACAGCTTCCTTCTGCATGACAATAGGATACAGCCACCTGGCCCACAGAAAGTACTGGAGTACGAAAAACAGGAGCATTCCAAAACCGGCCAGCACCATCAGCAGCACACCGGGGATCACCACGGCCGCTAATCCTGTAAAAGCTGCGGCCAGGACAAAAAACACGAACAGCGCGATGGCGACAGTTGGTGGTTGAGCTTCAGGCTGCCGTGGAGCCCGTGGGCGTGGGAGCGGCAGTTCGGTCATGACATATTCCCGCTGCGGATAATCTCATTCAGTGCATCGTAACGAATCTGCATTCCATCCTGAATCGAGGTCAGGACTTTGGCTTCGGTCAGCATATAGCCCAGCATACCGCCTGGCGGCACAAATTCGACCCGATCAGTCAGCCGGCACTGACTGGCAGTGATGATTTCGATCTGCTGGGCATGTTTCCATGCACGCAGCGGACCTTCCACCTGGTCTTCGATGATCTGCATGTCTTCGACATTCACATATTCGTGAGTCGCCCGCTGTTTGAATCCGTACGCTGTAATACGGAACTCGATCCGACGCCCCAGCGTAACAATCTCAGGCGCCGCAAGAATCTCCAGTTCCAGATCCGGATCACTGATCTGTGGCAGGTTTGCCGTCCGTCCGAGAAATGCTCGCAACTGAACAGCGGAACACTCGATAATTGACGAAGAAACAGATTCCGGCATGTTTCTAATCCCGCACAGTTTTCAAGGCGATCACCAGGTCCAGATGACCTTGAAGGCGTTTTTTTTCCTCGTCCGGAGCCAGCGTCAGCGCAGTTCCGAGCCATTCCTTCGCTTCTGTAAAATTGCCGTTTTCGGCCAACGCCACTGCCAGCGTATCAAGTGCATTCCATTGCTTGTATTCAGTCATGGCACACGCCTGTTTTGCCAGCGTCAATGCGCGTTCTTTGTTACGGATCGAGTCGTCCGACGCTGTCGCCAGCAACCATGCCAGATCGTTGACCGCCCGGTATGAATCAGGGCTCAACTGGATTGCAGACTCAAGATCTGTAATAGCTTTTGAATATTCGGTCTTCTCGACATATGCAAACGCTCGATTTTCCAACGCATCAATGTACTGCGGGTAAATCTTCAGGGCCTCGGTAAAATCCGCAACGGCCTCGTCCAGCTTCTTAAGTTCCTGATGCACGACGCCCCGATTGTTTAATGCTTCCGGATATTGCGGAACCAGATTCAACGCAGCTTGCAGGTCCTTCAGTGCATTATCGTGATCATTAATCGCGATAAAGGCCAACGCCCGGTTGTTCAACACCAGAGGGTTTTTTGCTTCAATCGCAATCGCACGGGTGAAATCCAGAATCGCGGCATTGTAATCGCCCTTTAGATAACTCGCCTGTCCGCGGTTATTCATTGCCCCGGCATTTCGAGGTTGCTTCCGCAAACTCTCATCAAAATCTTCAACTGCCTTGTCATACTGCTTGTGGGCGAGATAGGCGACACCCCGCAAATGATAATTTTCTGCGGTCTTCTGTTGATCAATGCGTTGCGTGTACGTTTCGAGAGCGGTATCAAACGGAATTGCTTCTTTTTCCCATAGCCAGCCGCCCTTCTCTGCAATCCACAGCCATTCGCCGTTTGTCAGCGAGATCGTGAAAACTTCACCAACGTAGCTCTCCCAAACCGTGGCCACAGGCGTCCGTAACTTCGCCTTTTCCTGTGTGACAATCACTTGTTTGCCGATGCGTGGATCCTGCGCATCGAAATTGGATCCTGCACGTTGCCCATAGACTTCCGACGAATTCCACGCCAGGCAGCACCACAATGCCGGTGTCACGAAAAAGCGAAAACGACTCATCAAGCAAAAGCCCTCATCGAGATGATTCAGTTAAAAGGGGTAGCGCTGAGCGAATTCGGGACGCATGCTGCTCCGTCACAGGCGACAAAGGCGGAGCGACAACAGGGCGACATAATCCGATTTCGTGCATTGCCATTTTCAGTCCCGGGATCAGTTTCATCTGACCATCATCGTCATAATACACAGTTTCAAAAACTCGGCGAATCAGTAATTCTCCTTCCGCGATCGCTGTATGATCGCCACGTGTCGCTGCTTTGTAAAGCGAAGTGTAAACATGCGGAAACAAGTTCGCTCCGCCGCAAACCCCACCTGCGGCACCCAGGGCAACAGCGGTCGCCAGGCGTTCTTCCGGGCCCATGAAAATCACAAAATCGTTGCGATGACGATGCCGTTCGCAAAGATTCTCGAAGTATGCCATATCGCCGCCGCTGTCTTTAATCCCAATGATATTTGGATGATGCGATAGTGAATCCACCATGCCGGGATCAAGCACAACACCGACGCAGGATGGCATATTGTAGAGCATCAGGGGCAGGGGAGATGCCGTGGCAAGTGATGCAAACCATGTTTCCAATTCCTGCTGAGAAACACCGAAATAAAACGGAGCGGCAGCCACGATTGCTGCCGCCTGGCAACGTGCTGCGTGTTCGGCCAGTGCAATCGATTCCGCCAGACATGTGTCGGTGACACCCACAAATATGGGGACTCGCCCGGCAGCGGCTTCGCATGTGAGTTCCACCATGTCGTAGCGCATCTGGTAGGTCAATGATGGCCCCTCTCCCGTCGTTCCGAGCACAAAGAGTCCAGACACTCCACCGGAAATCAGATGTTGGACAATTCGACCGACGGCTGGACCGTCAATCTGATCAGGGACCAACATCGGAGAAACGACGGGGGGAATCACGCCGGAGAAAGATGGCATAGAAGAATGGTGCCTCAAGGGAACGAGTTCCAGGTTGTGCAGAAATCCCGCGAGTTAATCGACACGCGGACAGAAATGAGACTCTTGCGGCCACTGGATTCGTAACCCAAAGCGTCAGCGAGGATTTGAATTTGCAGCCGTCGCCGGCGCTTCGGGTTCGGGTCACTTCCGACCGAGCGAGGTATAGTGTGCGCGCGACAAGCCGCGAAGCCCACTGAATTCTTCCGTCAGGAAAATGTTCCTGAAGCTCGCGATCTGGCGGTTAGGCATCGTTCAGTCCTGCGGGTTGGCCAGGATCTACCGAACCAGATTCGAAAAATCACATGCCGACGGCTGTTCCACGATTCGGAGTATCCATCAGAAAACCATTGGGAATTCTCAATTTGAGACTCAACTACTACCAGCTGTATTTCCGAAAACCCACGCATCGACTTCCGGCAATTGCTGCCGAAGTCCAACGATCGTGGCGAATCAGTTTTTCATAAACCAGATACTGACAATAACTTGCGAATGAAACCCTGGATCAGATGCGATCCACGCCAATCGAATTTTTTCGAGAACACAGATACAAATCAACAAACGATGTTTGGGATGGCATGGACTTCAAGGTAAGCTGCTCGGCTTGCGAAAAATGGACTCTTTTAAGCGTTTGAATGCTGCGCGTGGTGCTGATTCACGTTGAATGCGGTGTGTTGACCACAATTCACTTCCGAATCAGACTTTTTCATGGTTAAATATGCTGGGATCTGAAAGGTTTACGTCTTGTTGGAGCATCTCCCAACATGACGCATCTCATTCATGGACTGCAACTTTTGATTTTTCCAGGAGAGACGATTGTATACGTTGCTGACGGGTGCCACTGGACTGGTGGGACGATATCTGGTTCGCGACCTGCTTCTGAATGGTCATCAGCTGGCTGTTATCGTCAGGCCATCGCGCCGCCAATCGCCACGCGAACGCATGGAAGAAATCATGCAGCACTGGGAGCGTGAACTGGGCCGTCAATTGCCCAGACCAGTCGTGCTTTCCGGTGACATTACTGAAGCCGGTTTCGGGCTTTCTGCTGAAGACACCGAATGGGTCAGGCAGAGCTGCAATGCCATCATTCACAGCGCCGCCATTCTGGAATTCTATGGCAAAGACCGCGCCGCTGAGCCATGGCGTACAAATCTGAACGGCACGCAGAACATGATCAATTTGTGCCGTGATCTGGAGATTCACGACATTCACTATGTGTCCACGGCCTACGTAGCCGGCTACCAGGACTGCCCCGTGATGGAGAGCAGTCTGGATGTTGGTCAGACGTTTCGCAATGACTATGAAGAAAGCAAGTTCATGGCAGAATCGCTCGTGCGAGCGGTTGACTTTGCGGACCATGTTACTGTCTATCGTCCGGCGGTCATTGCCGGTGATTCAAGCACTGGCTACACCAACACCTATCATGGAATCTACTTATATCTGCGACTGATGGCATTGATGATCCCGACACTGCCGGTGGGTCCAGACGGAAAACGTCACACTCCGATCCGCATGCGGATGACGGGGGACGAACGACGGAACATCATTCCTGTCGAGTGGGTCTCTGCCGTCATGTGCAGGTTGTTCGAAACTCCGGAGGCTCGCGACCTGACTTACCATATCGCGCCCGAGCATCCAATCACCTCGCGTGAGATCATTGATTACTGTGGCGACTGTTTCAATGCGACTGGCGCTACGTTCTGCGGTCACGGTGAGATTGAACCGGCAGCTGCGAGCCGGGATGAAAACGAAGATCAATGGATGTTCGAAAGAATGTACTGGGAGAACGCTGAGACATACGCTCCGTACGAAAGGAGCGACAATGTCTTCGATCTGACAAATCTAAATCGATTTACAAGCGACATTGTCTGTCCGGATTTCGACCGTACCGTGATGAGTCGTTATATCGAATACGGGAATGCAGACCGCTGGGGCAAACGCAAATCAGAAACGGAGGCAGTCTCATTCTGGGTCGAAGATCAATTGTCTGCTTTATCGTCTTGTACTTCTGAAAACGGCGCACAGTCGATCGGCCTTGATGTGAGCGGTCCGGGTGGTTGTCAATTGACTGCGGTCGTGTCCCGCGCCGGCATCCATTCCGTGGTTCGCGGTTTGCGTGACGACAGGTGTCCAGTACTGCACGTGTCGACTGCAGAAATTGCTGAGATGGTCCAGTCTGGCACAGTCAAGAGTCTTGCAGACGCGGACTGGGATCTGCCGGAGGGTATGTCCTCCGAAGCTCTGAGCGACATGTTGCTGGGTGCGTTGCAGCCGGATTCAGTCGGATCGCGGGTATGATTCGACGAACCGATCAGTTCCTGCTGATCGCGACGTTACTTCCACTTTGCTGGCTTTCAATGATGGCCGTCCATGAGGGCGGCCATTTTCTTTGCGCACAGCTCACGAATGGTCGGGTGACGTCCGTGGTCCTGCATCCCCTGGCAATTTCACGAACCGATGTCATGCCAAATCCGCAGCCGCTCATTGTCTGCTGGGGTGGTCCGATTCTGGGCTGTGCGGTCCCGCTGATTCTTTGGGGGATCTGCCGAATGCTGTATGCGCGCTTCGCCTTCCTGATACGTTTCTTTGCTGGATTCTGCCTGATCGCCAATGGGGCCTACATCGGGTTCGGTTCATTCGACGGAATTGGTGATGCGGGCGAATTGCTGCGACTCGGCATATCTCCGCCGATCCTATGGGGATTTGGGCTGCTCACAGTGCCCACAGGCATCCTGGTCTGGCACGGCACCGGGGCGGACTTTGGCTTCGGCTCCCGTGCTAAGTCAATTGATCCTGCAGCGCCAAGACTGACGGCGATCCTGCTGATCGCGATTGTCGTATTGGAATTGTCGTTTGGTCATGCCTGAAATTTGCGTTCCTGCCAGAAACGGACGACAATGGCGGCGACCACTTCACGAAGTTTAATTCTGGCGGGCTTTCGCGTGAACAGTTGTATCGCAGTGCTATTCTCCTGGATCTTTCTAATTCCTGCCCTTCTTCTGCCGGCGACTGCGCCGGCGACTGTCACGGAGTCCACGGGACAACATCCGATTTCCGTGACGGAAGCCAGCATTTTCGTGACGCGTTCAAAAGCGATTGTGAGAATTCAGATGTTTGCCGAAGACCTGATCCTGTTTCAGGGACTGGAACCGAACGATCAGGATCGCATTTCTCCCGATGATCTGAAACGCGGCCTGGCTGACCACCGGGCGTTTCTGCTCGAAAGAGTCACTCTGCGAGACGCCAAAGGCGAACCGATCAAGGGAGAAGTGACGGACGTCAAGCCGTTTGAAATTCCGGCCGACGGGATCCTCAGCACCGACATGATGTTGCATACGGCCACGTACGAACTGGAATTTCCGTTTTCGGATCCGCCGGAATTCCTGACGATTCAGCAGGACATGAGCGATGAGAACTTCATCATTCCCAGCGAAATGAAACTCACGGTGCATCAATCCGGCACGGCGTTGAACTACACCGAATCACTGCTGCCGGGAGCTTCGACGACGGTGCGTTTTGACTGGGAGCAGGCAATCACCGATGATGCCTCAGACGCTGAATGGGAAACTTGGTTTTCCAAACAACGCGACGCAACACTTGGAATCACCAGTTACAGCAGCGTCTATTCGTTTGTGTACATTGAACCCAACGAAATCCGGCATGAAATCCTGATCCCGCTCGCGACTCTGAAGACGATTCTGCCAGTGAAAAGTCGAGATCCCTCGTTTATTGAGATTGATGAGCAAGAACTCATTCGGACTCTGATTCGGGATTGGCTGCGCGACGAAAATCCGGTCACGATGAATGGCACCCGAATCACACCGGAGTTTTCCCGGATCGACTTTTACGGCCTTGATCTGCGCGACTTTGCCGCACAGGCGGCGGAGCAGAAAGTCAGTCTGGCCAGTGGTCGTGTCGGTATCATTCTGCGATATCGAACACCCGATGACGCTGTGCATGACGCGACAGTGACGTGGGAGAAATACTATTCGACAATGAACAAGATTCAGTCCGTTGTCATCTCGTATCCGGATCGAATCGATCGTTTCGAATTCTCAAAGTTCAACAAGGCAATCGATAATGTACTCACATGGACGTGCGATCCTGATTCGCTGCCGCAACCGATCCAATCCGTTGCCTCAACAATTGTTCCGCGTCCGGAATTGGTGATTCCCATCGGCAGTCTGGTCTGCCTCGGGATTGCGTTCACCAGCCTGAGGATTCTGAAAAGCTCCGTTCGATTGCTGGTCAGTGGTGCCGCTTTGATTCTGGCGATGGCAGGATGGCGTTCCGCAGGTTTCGCCATTGACCATCCGTGGCAGCCACCCGCAGAATTGAGCGACGAGAATGCGACGGAAATTTTCCAGAAACTTCATCAGGGTGTTTATCGATCGCTGGATTTCGGCAGTGAGGATCGCGTTTACGATGTGCTCGCCACCAGTGTCGACGGCACTCTGCTGGAGAAACTCTATCTGCAGCTTCACCAGAGTCTGGAGATGCGGGAACAAAGTGGGGCCGTTGCCAGAATTCAGTCAATCAAATACGACAACGGCAAACAGACAACTCGGTCGTCCACGACAGTGCCATGGCCCGGCTTTGAATACAATTCCACCTGGACCGTGGCAGGTACGGTAGAACACTGGGGCCACATTCACGAACGCCAGAATCGATTCGACGCCGTCTTCACCATCGAACCCCGCGACGGCAACTGGAAAATCACCCGCATGGATATCGCCAACCAGCAACAAATTGCAGCGAAGACTCGTTTGCGATGATTTGCTTAGCCCGACTTCCCCGGAAGTGACTTAATCCGATTCGACTGAAAAATTAATTGCCGTGTTTTTGAGGTGATTTTTTGAAGACGTGCGTGTTTGGAAAGTCGAAACGTGATGTAGTGAGAACTCGGTATCTGGCGGGTGTGAAAACCGGCGATAACATCCCCGGCTATGTTTATCCGACAGTACTTTAAGCACGAGAACGGGCGACGCACAGCCTACTGGGCGCTCGTGGAATCGCACGGCGACGGGGCCGAGGCAGCGAGTGGTGGCGTGGCTGGGCAAACTTGATGAAGCGGGCCGGCTTGGTGCGAAGCAGGCGGCTGATGTGGCTCAGAAGTCGATCCCGCCAGCCTCTGAAACAGAACGACTTCAGGCGCATGGGCGGCAAACGCGATTTGAATTTGACGAAGATGTTCCTGCCGCTGAACCAAGGCCCACTCTTTCGCCGTTCGGAGCGAGGTGCGGATGGCACCAGCTCGGAACGCTTCGACAAACATGTCCAGGCTGCCGACATAGGTCGTCGGGATCAGTTCCCGGTGGAGCGAGACTCAAATTCAATCGGGTCGAGTTAATTGGCGATCAACCACACTCGTGATTTGACAGGACTATATCCAGGAAGCAGTCGACTACGATCCTGGCATTCTTGCCCAGAACGCCTTTCTATGAACGGACAACTCCACGTTTGACTTTCGCCGTGTTGACGTCGATCAACCGCGGCTGGATTCTAAGGGACGCGTCAGTTTTCGGGTGGATTCACATTTCCATTACGTGGTTGTTGGGGGGCCATCCATTTAAACGCCACTCCTTGATCGATACTTTCAATCGCATCCGTAAAGCTCTTTCCTTTACCCATTCTGTCGATAATCTCGGTTGCTATTGCCTGGGATATGAACGGCGTACCGGTAATGCCTCGCATGCCATTGATCATCTCGAACGCCGTGTGGAAGACGTCATCATTCTCGCCATTCTTACCTCCTGCGGTCATCGCCAATGCATCGACCACTCGTGAGTTGATGAGTTCTTTGTTCGTCAGTAACACGGGCTCACCTTTCTTCTTGACTTGATTTCCATCGCTGAAAAGGCTCTCTGCAAGTTCTTGCGCTAAAAAGCAGGAGTGCATCGATCCGGAGATGTCATTCTTGATCAGCGCCGTGTCTTCCAGTTGGAGGCGGGGATCATTCGGCATAAATCCTTTCCGCGTTTCAACCTTGCGGGCGGACTTCCCGGAAAGTGTATCAGATGCCGCCCCCGCCAACTGCTTGTAAGCCTCAATGCGTTCTAAGAGCTCAACCTTAGCTTTATCATTCAGTTGGAATTTTGGCCAGATCTCATCGAACTGATCGCTTGCCACTGTTTTTCCTTCGATGACTTCCGTCAAACCGTCGGTGAAACAGCCAATGAATTGCAACACTATATTTCCGTCGTCGTTCTTTCCTTTGTTTCGCCGGAGTCGATTGGCCGCGTCGATGACTGTTTCGGCAATCTTCATCGAATCAGCTACAGAAAACTGCCCCTGGCGCTCAGTCTGACCAATAATTCGAAAGAAGAGACCACCCTTCTTCAGAAGATCATCGTTGCCGCTGAGCATCCCAGCGAGGGCAATCGCCATGGCACAGTTGTCGTCGAGGCTTTTCTTGGCGGTTTCGGTGCGTTTATTCATCTCCTCGGTGAGGTTCGCTCGCATCTGCGAAATCGATTTCCGTTCAATCAGCAGACGCGCTTCGCTTGCAGCTGCCCAAAGTTGGCTGTGGACATGCACATCGCCGACACTAAGCTTTAGCATCTTCCGGGGATCATCGATCGGTCCGATTGGCATCCGTGGTTTCCCGAGCGGTGGCCAATCGCCCAGTAACAACCGGGGCGGTGGCCCCTCGGGCGGTGGCCCCTCAAGCTCCTTCATTCGATCCCATTCTTTGGGAAGCTTGAACTCATACTTCTTTGTCTTGGTATTCCAGCCTTCCTCTAAGTCGCCGTTTTTTTTTCCCGTTCGACGCCCCAAGGGCAAGGGATTGGCTCCTGTTTTCTCCCAGTCTAGGGGAGTCTTGAACTCATACTTCTTTGTCTCGGTGTTCCAGCCTTCCTCTAAGTCGCCGTTTTCTCTTCCCGTTCGACGGCCCAGGCCTGATTTGACCATATCTTCGAGCTCGGTGAGTATCGGATCGGCGGCTTCGTGTTGATCATTGATTAAAAGGCGGGCCGCGTAGTAGTAGTCACTTGATTCTTCATCAGCAAAAAAATTGTCCGGCAGAGCTTTGAGTCGCGACAGTTGGCGCTCTGCGTTTGTGCTGGGCTTATCCCGCTTGGTCTTTTTCTGGCCGGTTTTCTTCTTTCCCATTAGCGAACTCCCGCCTTGTAGCTTAAGAGAAGATAAACATTGGTCATCGTCGACTTGTCTCCACGGACTTTCAGACGCATGTGTGTGCCTGTGTTTCGGATGGTGAGGCCGTTGGTTTCAACCGTCTTGCCATCCGGGAGCTTCACGGGTTCGCCGAGATCGAGGATGAATTCGGCCGTGCCAGGCGCTGTGGTTTCGTAGCGGACGAACACCGCTCGGATGCGGCCGCTTGCCATCGAAGGGAAGTGTGATGGTCGGAACTCCAAATTGAGCGTCTGGCCCTCGCCTTCGAGGAAAGTGGTCCAGGCCTCTGCGAAATCGGTGCGCACATCGAACGCTCGCACCGCATCGACCGGCTTGAGCAAGCCGCGCACGGCCGCTGCAAACACGTCACCACCGGCCAGCGCTGTATACTCGAGCTTGATCGTCACGACCGTCAGAGCTCGCAAGTCGACGGATCCCGGACGACCGCAAAGCTCCAGACGCCAACGCGAAACCGCGCCGGTGCCCTCGAACGGGAAGTAGCGTTCGCCGTCCACTCGCATTCCCGCGAACATCCCGTCGTATCTCTCGCCCTCGTCGACGTGCGACAGGGCGATCTGCTGGCTGGCCTGCCAGTTCTGGCGCAGTGCGATGGGCGGGCTTTCCCTGGGATCGAGCAGAAAGGCGACAGCCTTGGCGTCGGGTTCCATGACCACACGGTTGGTGAGCTGCGTCAACGTGGCGTTGGCGGAGACTCCTTCGCCGAGGTCGATTTTGACCGCGATGCTCTTAACCTGGCGACAATAGTGACCGGGGAAGTCATAATCGAAGAGGGCCTCGCCCAACTCGAATTCGCACATGCCGTTGGCCTTGAAATCGAGGAAGGCCCTGGGATCCAGTTCGAGCAGCGAGATCGACTTCGTGATTTCAAAACGCCGCGAATCTGTGGCCACGAAGGCAGACTCCATACGGGCCAGATCCAGCGTCAGTTGAGCACCTGCGGTCAGTCCTTTGCGGCGATTGTCCCAATATTGCCCGTGAATGAACTGCGTGTCCCGCTCCGGACGCCCACGCTCGAACTGGAACGCGCGTTCTGCGGCTCGCGCCATCGAGAGAGCCAGTTGGTAAGTCTGGTAGTGGATGCTGGAAAGCTGGCCAGCCATCCACTCATACAGTTCCTGGTTCGTGAACTTGCTGCGGTAGAACTGCGTCACTGACTTATTGTGTTCAACCTGCTTAACCACGTTATTCATCTGCCGCTGCACGACTTCGATACGGTGGTCGGCGGCCTTGCATTGCAGCTCGATTTGTGCGACGTCGTGTTCGGCCATGGCTTTCTGAAGCTTCCACTCATGCATCGAACGCTCATGTTGCGCCGTGAGGCCCATGATCTCCCCCACGGTCTGTAGACCTGTTGCAGTGGAGTTGGCCATCTCAGCGAAGGCTTCGACAGGGGTTCCAGCAGGCTGCGATTCCGCGCCAATAATGAAGGGCCCGAGTTTGGCGGTTGGTATGAATCCACAAACCCCTCGCACAGCCTGCAATACCGCCGCCGTGACCTGCAGAGCGGCCGCACTTTTCAGCAGATCCTGCTGTACCTGCTCTCCTTGCAAAAGTCCTGCCTGGATCCAACTTGCATACGTATCTCGGCGGGCCTCGGCACTCTTCTTGCCACTGTCCAACGCCAGCCGGTTGGCCTTGGCCTCAAGCAGTTCGCTGGAGTGCATCTCGATCGTGAGCTCGAATATCTCGCGTTCATTCTTCGTTTGAAGCCGGGCGAGTTCCTCGGCGTCTTGCTTCTCGAGCGTCCCCAGGAGCTCGCTGCCGAGCTGCGATACTTTATCGGCCAGCACCTGTGCCCGATCCAGCAGTCCCGCACAGCGGTAGATTGGAACGTCCGCAGCTCCTGACACATCGTTTCCTGATCCCACATCGGCTCCCGAGGCGACCGCGTTGACCAGGGCCATTGGATCGATGGGTGGTGCAAAGAGTGCCAGCGGCTGGTGAACCCCTTAAAGGTTGAGGCAGTGCCGGATTTTGTAGAGCCGGTCCTCGACCCGTGTCCAATGCGCGATGAGATCATCGTTAGGCGGGATAAAGAAGTACGGATCGCGCACGCTGGCATCCGTTTGCGCCGGGGACCAGTCTCTAACCCGAGCATGGGCCAGCGATGACGGTCTGTCTTCCAGCGTAAGCAGGAAGTCGTACTCTCGGCCACGAGGTCCGCTCAACCCCTCGTAATCGCTGCCGACGCTGAGCAGACGATGCCCACCGCTCTCCGGACGTCGACCAAGGATGTCCAGGGTCTGAAGGTACAGAATGCGAGCTTCGTTGATGCTCTCGCGGGTGTATTGTCCAAACAGCATGTCTCCCCAATCAAGCAGGTTGTCCAGGTAACTCATGACCAGAGCTTTGCGGTAGGCGATTGGTCGCAGAGCGGCGATGGCGTGCGGGTCGAAGGGGTCGTCGAGATACGTATCAATTTGTGTGGCGCGTGTCGACTGCAAATCATTCCATCGATCGGGAAGCTCCTCCATGAGCCCGACCAGCTCCAATAACTCGTTTTCAAGCTGGTCGTCGCCCGACAGGCTGACTACGGTTTCCCTCAGCCGGGACAGATCATCGCTATTAAATTCGCTGAACAGATTCCTATCGAGTTCACTCTCGCCCTGGAACGCGGCGTCCATCTCTGTCAGCAGATCGATGTATCGCTTGAATTGGTCTGCTGCAGGTGTCCCGTTCCACTGGCCACGCTTCAGAATGCTCCGCACGCGGACCACGAGTTGTTCGACGTCTGACGCCAGAAAGGGCAAAAATCTCCATGCTCCGTCGGGTGACGTCGGATCGAAGGTGTACTCGTACCAGGTCCTGGCATCGGCGAAACGCTGAGCTGCATTGAGAGCGCGGGCAATCAGGAACGGTGCGTGAAAGAAAATCTCCCAATAGTAAATACCGTTGGCACCACTGAAATCCAGGTGTCCGCTGACAGGCTTCCGTCCCACTCGGGCCGCGTTAACGCGGATCGTTTTTTCCCCTCCGTTCAGCTCATTGGAGGAATTCTGAATTTCCATACCCCGGCTCGGCATCACTGCCGTCGAACTCCTGGGTATCTCACTGCTCACCTTCAGGAATGTCGGCGACTCGTCGATGGACTGTGTGTCAAGACTCATTAACTCGGCAACGCCGCCTTCAAACAAGCGTGCGCTCAACTCTGCAACGGTCGAAGACGTCAAACGGACGAGATCGTACAAAGCCATTTCCGCCTCGTACGGCTGTGGGTCGTCAGTGTTCAAGTCGATGTGCAAATACTGGTTCCCCCGAAACAACACAAGTTGCTCACCGTCGCTCAGCGCAGCGTCGATCCCCATAGCAAACACGCCCGGGAGGTTATGCCAATTGCCACGGATCGGACGTGCCTTCGCCCGGAGCAACATCGAGGGTTCATCGGAGTCATTGAGTGTCCCGATGCGATCGTAGCCAGCACCTCGAAACAAATACGTGATACCGTTCCTGGACCATCCGCAGGTAACACCTCGTTCCCATGCGCTGGTGTCGTTCGCAGGCGAGCCCGCAGCAACCGCGATGCTGCGCGGGTAACCGGAATCCATGAAACGCTGAATGTGGCCGTCGACAGGCGTGTAGCGTACGTATTCCTTGCCACTGAACAGGAAGATCGCGCCGTCCTGACGACAAGCTCCGTCAACACCGTGCTCCAGGATACGGTTGCCAGGCAAGCCCCAACGGCTCGCGATGGATTCTGCTCCTGAACCGTCGGCCCAAGCTGATTGCCCCTCAGATTTTCCGTCAATCACGACCCGCCCAAGAAACGTGGTTGTCTCGCCAACTGTGATGGCCGCGTCGATGGTTCCCCAGTTCGGCAGGCCGTCGTCGTCCGATCCACTGATTAGCGGCTTGGGGTATCCACGATCAACGAAGCGCTGATCGATATCGGAGTAACGGAAATACTCATCTCCGCTGATGAGAAAAATCTGTTCCCCCACGAAAAATGCGGCGTCAACGCTCGATTCTGGTCTGGTGAGATTGTTCGGTTCGATGCCCCAGAAGTCACCGACCGGGGTCAGGGACTCCCGCAACGGTGCCGTAGACAGTACCGCCGTATTGAACTCTTTTGACAACTCGATGATTGAATACTTCGGTCCAGCGAATAGATACAGCCGATTATCCAAACCCACTAGTGCGGCACTGACACGCGCTGGCTGCTTCTCTGTTTTTGACTTGCGTTTGCTGGTGTTCTCCTCGCTGGCTTCGGCCTTGAACGTGAATGCTTTCGACTCGAATTTGAATTGAACCGGTGGGATTCTTCCCTTCTCAGGTTTGATTTTGAGATCTTTCGTTGACTTGGTGACTGTAAAAGTCACGCCATCAATTGAAAGTTGCCAGACGTCGTCGCCGAGGCTCTGCGCCAACATCAACGGTCGCTCAAGTTCGGTCAAGTCAATTTTATCTCCAAACTCCTGCGCAAACACCTGAGTAAACTCCTTCAGCAGCGTTCCAAGTGTCTGTTCGCGCGGGTAACCCTCGTCGCACATCACGTACTCCTCATCGGTGTAACGCAGGTACGACCGTTCGCCGATGATAAAGGTGCGGTTGCCCAGAACGAAAGCGCCAATAACAGACTCTGGGGTCCGTGGATCGTTGAATCCGTTCTGGCACCTTCCCCAGCGCGATCGAATCGACTGGGGTTTGTTCGGGAAATTGCTGTCGACGAACAGAGTGTTCCTGAATATCACACGACGTTCGTCGGTGGCCAAAACCGCATCGACGCTTTTCCAGTTCAGCGTTTCTGAATCAACGGCTAGTGCTTTGCCCACAGGTAGCCTGCGTTGGGCGTAACGCGCAGCGCTGGACGAGAACACAAGGCACTCTTCGCCGCGTGCCAGGTAAAGCTCGGTGCCATTCTGCCAGGCAGCGTCAATGTGGCCATCGCGAGCGATCGTCGTTTCAATGTGTCCCCAGCGTTCTCGCAGGTCATATTCGAGGAGGTCACTTCCGTCCAACTCTGCGCAGCTCAAGCCACGGAAGAAATGAAACACACCTCCCCAGCCGAAGGCGGCATCGATCTTGTCCCATTTGGGGAAGCCAAGCGGATTCTCGGCCAGCAATCGCATATTCTGCTCTGGGTTTCGAGCTTGTTGCGGAGCCTTGCACAAGAAGCTCCCACCCTTATAATCGATGCTGAACCAAGTGCCTCGCATGTCATCGACGTCGGTGTCCATGGCGATGACGAAGGGAGTACCGTCCTGCGGCGTGGTCACCAAAAGCGGACCCTCGAAACTGGTGCCGAATGAGGACTCGCCGGACTGGATCGTCACGATAGGTGCATCGGAACGCGATCCTGGGAAGAGCGACTGAGTCTCAAAGTCGCTCGACATCGAGAATGCAGCCCTCGACGTTGTACGTTGGCTCTCTAACTGCCTGATGTCCGCGTCAATTCGATCCAGCTCGGCACGGCTGCCTGGGGCCAGACTCTCCTTAACGAGCGGAACAAAAACCAACTGGGAGAAGATGCTGTATTCCAGGAGCTTTAGCTGTCGCTTCAAACGCAGCTCAACCAGCAGGGCGTCCATTTCGGCCTCATCCACGCGCCAGTTGCAGCTCACGACAATGTCGCCATGCGACCGACCTCCGCCGTGCCTGGCCAATCTCACTTGCAACTTCACGTCTTCTATCGAGAAACGGCTTTGCAGCAAATCCTCCTTCGGCTTCAGCTCCTGAGGGGCCTTCCACTCGCCATTCAGGTCCTGAAGCGTGTAGCGGATGCGAATTCGATGGGTGACCGCCCCGGAGTTGGAGATCTTTTCCGTTCCGGCCGAGTTCTCAACCGGAGTTCGGGTCATCGTGACGGGGCTGTTGGAATTTGTCTTCTGGTCGAGTTCATACCAAAAGACGAAGATGCGTCCGAAGGCCCACACTGGATGCACTCGCTCTGCGGCGATCTCGACACCCATCGGCTGCCAGGCTCGCCAATCGGCGTTGACCATGCTGCCCTGCGGGAAACGCGCCGTGCGGAAGTAGAATCGGCGCGGCTCAGAGCGAGTGCGGCCAAATAGGATCAACTCGGTATCGTCGCCCGGAGAACGCACGTATCCTCCAGCGATGGCCAGACTGGAAACCTCGGCGAAATCGTCGATGTATTTCCTGAACGCCCTGGTAACCGACAGGTTGTCGATCTCGCCTTGCAAAAGGTCGTTGCGCAGTTTTTCAAATGCAGGAGTACGGGTGTCGCGCAACTCGGGCCGAATATACGACTCAGGGTAAAGGAAGACCTTGCGATTAGCCTCCCACACTCGATAGTTGCGGAACCATTGCCAGCGTGACTTGAACTGCTCGCGACCCTTCTCGCCTTTCCGAAACTCCACACCTTCAAGCCCCATCAAAGCGCGATGCACAAACAGTTGCACAGCGGCGATAGCCTCAACGATCGGACTCGTATCGGCGCTGGCAACCATCTCGACCTCGGTCAGCAACAGATTGCTCAAGTCGCGCCGGTCCGTAAGACGACGGGGATCGCGAATGTGTGCGACGAGCCAGGCCGACAGAGCGTCGCGGAGTGTCGTGTTGTGCGCATCGGTGAGTTGACGTTCGATTTGCTTCCAGTCATCACCCGGATACAACGCAGCAAGCATGCGCCCAAGCGCGGTCACAGTGTAGTCCGGCTGGCGTTGTGGCGCGCCTCCATACAGCGGCAGCCATACACGGGTAAATAACTCTTCGGGGTGCGACCTCAAGCGGAGCGAAAGCTCCATTGTCTCGTGGATGCGCAACACGAGTTCGAGGTCGAAACGCTCTTCGCTGGACACACTGCGAACTGGCCGGTTCAGGAACCCGTCCTGGCGTTTCAGCCATTGAAGATCACCGACCTCCCACTCGAACAACGCGGCCAACAGAGCGTACGGATCCGCTTTCTCGCGAGGATCGCGCAGCAGGAAATCGGTCAGGCCATTGTTCTCCGCCGGATGCAGGCGACACAGTGAAACAAATCGTTGAATGAGGCGCAGGTCCTGCAATTGAAAGTCATTCGCGGCGCGGAAGCAGGCAACGAAGGACTGCGGCTGGACCGAGTCCACACGCCGATGGCTTGAGTTGCCGAATCGCGCGTAGTGTTCGCCGCGCCCCAGGTACGAGCGGCCGTCGAGCACGAAGGCTACGTCGATTTGCTTTTCGAACATGCCAGGCAGGTCACCCCAGCGATCGCGGATGAGGCACGGATAGCCCTCATCGACCGTAGTCGCATCAGGATCCGAATATCGCAGATGCTGCTCGCCCTTAAATACATACAGCGCTCCATCGGCAGCCACGAAAGCTGCGTCAATGCGTGGCGATGGGTCATGCGGCGTTGGGAGGAAGGCATTTTGAACGCGCCCGAAGACGTCCTTGATGGCTTCGACCTTCAACTCACCTGCGCCTTGTCTTGTGTCGAAACGCACGAACTCTCGGCGTCGGAACAGATACAGTACACCGTCAGTAAGCACAGCGGCGTCAAGATCAAAGTGGAACTGTCCGGGAAGCGACACCGTCGGTGCAGGCGCGAGCTCTCCTAGGAGTCGTTCGTCGATGGTCTGAGGATAGCCGTCGTCGACGAAATCAAGATTTGCGTTACTGTAGCGGACGTACTGGTCGCCGCTCAGAAGGAAAAGTTGATCCCCAAGGCTGAACGCCGCATCGACCTTGGCGCGTCGTACGAGCTCGTTGCGCATCCGGCCAAGACGAGCGAGTGGGAAGCTGCGCGAGACCTGCGCGGATACGGCGAATGCCTGCCCGGCGATTTGCAAGTAACACACGCCACCAGTCGTGAAAGCGCACTCAATCCACACGGCTTCCCGATCAAGAAGCGTGAAGCGGTGTTCGAGCTCCGCCGGCAGGTGCTGGAAGATCGGCTCCTTGCGCATTTCACCCGTGATCCGCCTGGGATAACCAGCATCGACGAACGAGTAGTTCGTGCCGGAGTAACGCACGTATTGGTCGCCAGCGAACAGGAACGTGAACTCGCCGAAAACGCAGGCTGTGTCGATTCGGTTTGCCAAAGTGAAGCGATTGTCGAAGCGACCCCAGCGGACGTTGATGTGAGCGCGAACAATCGGCGACGGGCCGTCGAGATTAACGCAGGAGTTGTTGGAGAATATCCACGTGCTTTCGTCCGGCGCGCGAAAGATTGCATTGATCGAACTGAAGTCCGGGTCGCGCTTCGCTAGCTCGGCCCAACGCACAGCCAGCGGGCGCGGGGGCGTCCAGCTTTGCGTGCCGCCATCGTACAACACGAACTCGCGCCCACACACAAACAACAGGTCCCCTTCACCTTCCGCCAGGACCACATCGATGCGATCGAAGCCGCGATCCACGAATTCGGGCGGCAGGTTCCAGAACAGGAAGTCGCCAACAAGGGGCTGCGCATTGTCGGGACGGGAGTAGTCGGCACTCGAGTAACGCACGTACCGGAATTCGCCCACCTCGTTCGGTGCTTCAATGAGGTAAGTGATCCCATCGCGTACGAAAGCATGCCGCACATGTTCAAGGCCTCCGAAGCGATCTGCAATTGCAGCCGGCATTCGATCCGAAAGCTCGGGCAGCTCGCGGGGTTTCTCGGCACTTGGCGTGTAGCTCAGGAACTGATCTCCGGCGAACAGATAGAACACGCCGTCCTGGCCTCGCAGCGCGGCATCGACCCGGGATTCGTCGAAGACGACATTCCGCACAAGTCCGAACGCCGCACCGATCGCGTACTCTCGCTCAAGCGACTGGTCGAAGCAACGTTGACCGTTGAAGAGGTAGACGTTGCCGTCTCGACCGCGCAGCAGTGCTGTGAGCGCCCCCTGAAACTTTGGTGGGACTGCGCGCAGCGAGCGAGGCGCGGACGGGTAGCTCACAGCGCGAAAAGCGTCGGGTGAGCGAATGTGCATCCACCCCTTCGCACTACAGATGGATAGATGCCCATCATCAATGTCCACTGCGCGCGGTGCATCGATGCCCAGCGACTGGAGCCTGCGGACTTGCACCGGAGAGCTCGCGTAGATGCGATCGGCAAGGAACACGAACACGCTGCCACGGTCGGCCCACACTCCGTCGATACCACGTTCGGCTGGCGCATCGAGACTGGCGAATGGTGGTTCGGCCCGCAGCGCAGTCTGGATGCGTTTGGGATAGCCCTCATCGACCGCATCGAAGTCGTTGCCAGAATAGCGGTAGAACTGCTCTCCCGAGAACAAGTAGTGAACGTCCGGTCGGGACGGATCGTCAGTGGTAATTGTCAGGGCGGCGTCCACACGACCCGTCTGCGCGAGGTTGTTGGCCAGCTTTCCAAATTGCCCTTTCGACGGCTTGGGAAAGCGGTCGTCAAGACGTTGGAGCGTGGAGTCCGAGTAGCGCGCGAAGCGAGGTTCGCTTTCTGACGAAAACAAATAAGAACGCCCATCCCGAGCAGTGAACGCCGCAGAGACCGCGTTGAACGGCATGCCGTTCCAAACCTCGCTAATCGGTCGGGGCTCACTCCACCAGCGATGGTTGTGCTCGAAGCCAATGACCTGATCGCCGCTGAAAAGATACGTGCGTCCCTCTGGTGCAACGAAGACGGCGTCGGGCGTGCGGAAGCCCTGGTCAAGCAGTGCCTGCGGTAGATTCCAGAAGTTGTCCTGCGTGGGCTTCGGATAACCCTGATCTGGTGATTTGTAGTTACGACTGGAGTAGCACATGTACATGCCGCCCTGCTCGCCCGAGCCGAACAGGTAGGTCATGCCGGCGAGCGTGCATGCGGCATCGACCCGCTCAAGCCCACCCCAGTCCTCGCGGATGGTGCGCGGAAAACCCTCGTCAATGCGGCTCAAATCCGCGCCGCTGTATCGCACGTATTGATTCCCGCTGAAGAGATATGTCCTTCCGTCGAGGCCCATGAAGGCCGCGTCGACCTGACCAGTCTCTAGCAAGACATTCCTGACGCGTGCGAAGCGACTGTCGCGCGTTGGTGACTCGGTCCAACCGACCTCGGTCCCGGAGCGAGTCGCGCACAGCCCTTCGCGAAACAGAGTGCGCTGCCCTTCTACAGTGAGTCCGGCATCGATGCCGTGCCGGAAGTGTTCAGGGAGGTCAGGAAACACGGACACCAGAGTGCGCGGATAACCGGCGTCGGCGCACAACCCTTCCGTCTCCAGGCTGTTGTCGAACGCCGTGAGTTGGTCACCCACGATCACCGCACAGCGGCCATCAAGGTCGAGGACCGCGTCGATTCGTGCGGCCGACGCCAGCTCGTGGCGGACTCGCCCCCAATGGTCGACGATGGGCCGTTCGATGCCGGGCTCAGTGGACGTGACGAAATGTTGGCCCTTAAACATCCACGTGAGACTATCCTTACGCCCAACCGCCGCATCGATTCCGGTCGCGAAGGTCGCAGGCAGACGCCCGAAGCCAAGCTCCACGGGCCAATGCGTGGCGATGCGCTGCGGGTAGCCCTCGTCCACAGTCTCACTCGGCAGGCGCTCATAGCGCACATATTGGTCCTTGGCGAACAAGCACACTCGCCCTTCTTGATCTTGAAACGCGGCGTCGATGCGCTCGGGGTCCTCGAAGTGACTCGCCACGCGGCCAAAAAGTCGCGCACTCCTGAACCATTGATTGCTGCCCGCTGCCAGCCGCCAAACGCTTCCTTCAGCCAGCAGGTAGTGGTCGCCACCAGGCGTCGTGTAAACGGCATCCACTTCGCGCAACGCCTCGAACTCTGGCGAGAGCACTTTCACCGGCTGCTGCGTGTCGATGGGTTGCAACGTTGAACTGTCGAACGTCCAGAAAAACGGCCCACGGAACAGGTAGATTTTGCCACCCGGTCCGCTCCACAGTGCGTCGATGCGGTCCACACCGGCTGGTAAATGGAGCGGCTCAGGGAACTTGTCCACGAGCTCTTGTTCCGTAAATGCGACGTCGATCTCACGAGCGCTCATGCGCAACTTGCGAGCGTAGTTTGCGAATTGGCGCGCTCGGCGCAACGTCGAGACAAAAACCCGATCGGCGGGCGGCTCGTCGAAAACAACACCCGCCCTCCTCGCGACTAACACTGGTGCAATTAACGCGCTGATGGGATGCGCGGCGTCGCGCAGCAACGGCTTGACGATAGACGCAGTGGCCGCTGGACTCAGTTCCAACTCGGCGGATAGCGCACCCAGCACGGCCTCCGATTGAGCGGCTTCGACTTCGGCGAGTGACGTAATGAGCGAGTTCACTTTGGCGGAAACAGTCACGGCGACATCATGCAGCAGAAAGAAAATTTCACGCGAATAGTCGGCGTAACCGGGCACGGCAAAGTCCAGCGCCGCGTTGAGCTGGGCTAGTGTCTCTACCCGTTCGGCCACCAGAGTTCGATCAGGCCGCAGCACGCCTGAATCTTGCAGAGTCTGGAGCACGTTCTCCGCGTGCTCTTCGGTGATGTCAATCGACGCCAGCGCTGCGTCGGTCAACCGGCAGGCGTCAGCATCGAGCGTGATTTGTTGAAGGAGCACTCGAAACTGGCCAAACTGCGAAATTGAGAGTGGGGCATCGAACTTGAAATCCGATACGTCACTCGACAGCATCTGCAACAGTTCGGAGGTAGGCTGGCCCTCGGCTGTGAGCAACTCTTTTGAGAGCGCAAAGTGAGCTTCGCAGGCGAGGATGCGATCAGCAATCGGACGCAGTGCTTCGGAGTCGACTCGCAGAACGCCTCGACGAGAGACTTTGATCACGGCTTGCAGTGCTCCGAGGATCAATCCGTGCTGGCGCTGGAACTGCAACGCCAGATCGAAATTCTCCACAGAGACCGCGAGGATCGCCTTGCGATCCACGATGCGGCGCTGCGCGTCGAGATGGCCATTGAAGATCAGATTTTGTACAAGCGCCTCTTGCTGATCCGCGCCCATTCCAAGGCCAGACCAGACATCATCGGGCAATACCAACGGCGTGGCCAACCAACGTGTCTCGCGCGACGCGAGCAAGGCGTGAATTTCC
Source organism: Candidatus Kuenenia stuttgartensis (assembly GCA_945861465.1). Classification (GTDB taxonomy): domain Bacteria; phylum Planctomycetota; class Planctomycetia; order Planctomycetales; family Planctomycetaceae; genus SXXK01. Next base: position 22,538 of record CAMAVB010000025.1, on the reverse strand, counting down.
GCGACGTGCGCGTCGAGCCCGACACGAGTGCGAAATCGCTCCCGGTTCTCGGCCTGTGCGAAGAAGGAAGGATCGCGGACGACGCCCGCCGTGTCGATCACATCCAGGATCCTCAATCGCTCGATAAACTCGTCGGCTTCCACGACTTCAAACCCCAGCGTCAACAGGTCGGATGGAAACAGTTCCAGCTCGACTTCGCTGGCTACTTTGCCACTTGCGATTTCAGACTTGTGCATTTCGAAAAATCTGTCGAAAACCTCGCATTCGCTGCCGCACAAGTCAGGTTCGAGCACGAGCTCTTGAGGCTGAGCCGGAAGACGTTCGGATCGCAACACGCCCTCTTCGTCGAGAAGTCCGCGCCGAACGAGCACCGCATACAGGTGCGCTGCGAGGCCCTCGCCGAGTTGCAGTGAAAGCAAGTCGTCGACCGACACGACGGCGAGCGCCGGTATAACGTCATGAGCCGCGGCGAACGCCGCGCCAGCGTTGTACGTGACGATGCGCGCGTCGGCTGGCGAGGCTAGTCGACGCGTCGGCTGGCAGAAATGCTCCAGCGCTATGCTCGCCGTACGTGGGTTGATCTGCGCCGACTCCAGCTGTGCAGTCTGCAATTGAGATGGCTCGAAGGCCTCGATCAGACCTTGCGATAGACGGACAAGATCGGCCTTCATTTGCGCGGCGGCAGCCTCTGTCGGGAGCGTAACGGCGCTCAGATCATCCGGCGTCAAGCCTTCGGCATTGGCCCACCAGCCGATAGCGAACAAATTCTGTATCAGCCAGAAACGGTCTTCCATCGCCGACTTCTGATCGACTCGTTCCAGCACCTGATAGAGATCGGTGGCCGTTGTCACCCCTGGTTGCAGCACGTCGAACGCATTCAGTTGTTTGATCCGCGAGTCTCCCTCCAGCACATCAACAAGACGGAGCAATTCGAGCGGCGGCAACTCCGTGAGTTCCGCCAGGCGCGCGATGCGATGCAGGACGGAGAGCCCTCGCTCGCCCAAATTCCCGTCCAAAATGCTCGTACGCTGCTGCGCCATCGCACGTTCACGAAAGCGAGTTACAATCGCTACAAGATCACGCGAGGAAATTCCCAATGCGCGTTGAATACGGGTACGCAGTTCCTGGCTTCCCGTGACTTCATCGGAAAGAAGATCACCTGTGATCTCAAGCCTGACCCAGCTCGCATAGACCGCAGGAATGTAATGCTGCCCTGATGGCACGTAGCTCTTCGCCAAACGAGCTTCGGCTCCGTTGAAGATGCGATCAAACAGGCTGCCAGCGAGCGCCGGATCGTCAGCAGCGCCCAGCGCAGCGTTACCGCTGAGTTCATCGAAGAGACTACACAGCACGTCCCACGGCGCACTACAGCGGTCGCGCAGGTCAACCATCACCGCAAGTCGGCGCAGCGCGGCACCGTCGAGTTGATTGCCGCACAATCGTCGCAGGCACAGCTCAAGCGAATCAAGGTCGATTCCAGTCCATCGCGAGAGCCGCAACAGGCGTTGCACACGATCAAACCACGCTTCGGGGATGTTGCCTGAGTTAGCACCGGAGTCGCTCGTCCACAGCAACATCGCTTCAGGGGCGTCGAGCGTGACGTAACCATCGAGTCCCGCGTTCGTGAACAACTCGCCAGCAGCCTGGCGCTCGGACTGCCGCAGCGCGTTGAACGAGCTTGGGCTAAGGCGTCCGTAGAACAACTTGCGGAAGGTGGCCCCATCAATGCCGGTGGCACGTTTGAAACGCTCTAACTCGCAGATGTCCGCGAAACTCTCCTCGCTCGCGAGGCCGTATGCCGCTCGCAACTGTTCGTCTTTCAGAACATCGAGAACCGCGCGTGCGCGAACGGGTGACAATCCCAGCCGTTCGGCCGCTAGCACGTCAACATCCGCGTGCCTCGCAAAACGCGAATACAGATCGCGATGGGACACTCGCAACAACTGCAAGAGCCGCCGTAATCGCTCGAAATGAACCTCGATCGGCAACGCCAATGGATGTTGTGCGGAGGCAAGCACAGCCTCGGCTGCCATTCCGCCAGAGTTGTGCTTGACTTGCGCCGCCATCACACGGTTCACAATCTCCAGATGAGGAATGTTAGTGAAAGACTGCTCGCCATCGAGGATGATGCCCTGTTCGCCTGCGATATCCGGGCGACGCGATGCGAATCTCTTAAAGTCCTTCACCGGAAGCTCGTCTTCCAACATTTGCAGCAGATCCGCCAGGTACGCGGCTGGTGAGTAGACCGAGCGCCCGAGGTCGCCTTCCCTGAAGTCCAGATCTCCAAATAGTTCGCGCAAAGTTGGTCCGGAAACATTGTCACTCATCGGCTTGGCTCCATGGGGAATCTGGTTTTAGTGACTTATGAAATCGTAGATGTTGCAATCGCGTAACGTTGATCAAACTCCGCGTTGCACTCCGCGAACTTCCCAATTACTAGAAAGTCAGCGCTGGCCTGCATTGCGCACCAAGCCCCCAGCAGACAGGCCTCCACGTGCGTACAAGTGGTTGTAAAATCATCACTTAACTCGCACGGGAGGCGTTGAACGTCTGAGACAGAGTGTACGGAGCAGCTGGAACTTTTGGAAGTCGGTCGCAGCAGGTTACGATGACTATTGACGGCGGCGAAGTCGTCAGTGATGCAGGTCTACTCCCGACTCGCGAGTTGGATCAGAAGTTGGGCATTCTGGCCGAAGGGGCTCGGCGAATGCCGGACCCAAGGTCCGAAAAAGCGAACACGCATTCGGTAGAGGATATTCTGACTCAACAGGTTTATCAGATTCTTGCCGGTTACGCTGATGGGTCTGATGATCATTTGCTGCGAAACGATTCCCTGTGCAAAACCATCGTCGGAAAAGTCCGCGCCGAGACGACGAACCGCTGGCCAGCGGATCCACCATCAATCGATTTCTGCAGGAGTTCACTCGACGTGAAGCCGAGAAATACATCGAAGACAGTGAGGTCATTTTCGAAGTGCGACGCGATCAGATCGAACGCATCCACGCGCTCAATGCTCTTCTGAGCCACCGGCCCGGTTCGAAGCTGCTGACTCAGGCGGTGAAGTCTTACACGCACGATCTTCTTGAGCTATGGCGAAGTCAGAATCTGTTCGCCGAGTCGGATGTCTATGATCCCCAGGACCGTTCGCGCATTGTGTTCGCTTCCCTGCTGCTCGATTAGATATTAGATAAACGTCATGCGGCCAACACTCTGGATTCGATTCGGCCGGTTCCGTGTCTGAAAGTGCGCGCTGAGTCAGCCGAAATTGACCAGAATTGGCCTCGGCCCGCTACATTGAGGCGACTTGGATGGCCGTTGGACGTCCGATATTCTCAAGTCAAGCAATCGGAAATTTTACCCGCCCTTGCATAAGTGGTGTGGAAAACATTGGGGCAGCTCTGTGACAAAGCCGGGCTGGGTGGCGAACCTCGGCGAGTGCTTTCCGAACTCTCCGAGATCCGTTCCATGGACGTCGTGCTGCCAACTCGCTCCGGCCCGGAAGTCCGACCTCGGTGCATTTCCAGACCCACTGACCACCAACAAATCCTGCTGGAAAAACTCAGCCTCAAACTGCCTTCAAAAATAACTCAGAAGCAAATGTAGTGAGCAAAAACACCCTGAAGTCCCAGAAAACATTGTCTTTTCTCATCGAACTGGGGAAGTCGGGCTAGCAACTTCTGTGGTTAAGACAATTCATAGGCGATCCCGTCGGCCCTTGCAATTAACTGGCTCGCTGACCCCACGCGGCTCGCCGAGGGCCGTCAGATATCACCATCGAGCGCCATCTGGTGAAAGCAGTGAGTGACTTTGTCCTGATTCTCGAGCAACCAGTCAATTGTTGGTTCATTGCGCATAGCTTTTCCAATCGCCCTGGAAATCGCAGCGCGATGTGTGCGGAAGAGGATTTCGTAATCCACTTCTGCCGTGATTACTGCCGGGTCCAGCCAGACGGATACAATGATGCCAAGGTCGTTTGCTTTTTCTTTCGGGATGTCGCCTGCGCGGACGGCATCAAGGACGCCATTGGCAATTGCTGCCTGTACTGTCCCCATCAGAATATTGGTGTACTTCTCGCTCTTGACAGTCACCTTGCTGACCATGACTGTCACGGGGCGCACCTGGACATCACAATTCAGGATCGCGAAAACTTTGGAATGACCCTTTGACTGATCTCCCATTAGATTGGCGATCGCATTTCCGACGGGTCCATCGAGTTCTCCGATCACGACTTCCGGCTCAGCCGCTGACCATCCTGCTTCATCTTCGACCAGTGCTTCCCCGGTACGCATGACAATTCTCTGAGACATTCCTGAACCTTATCAAGTCGTTTGAAAAAACAAGAAAATACCGGCAGAGGGACGATAAGCCGGGTTCTGTCGAGGGCGTTCATTTCTCTGGGATGTCGATTACTCGACACCTCAAGCAGCCGACCCGAAGGTATGACGAATCGGACAGATTCGTGGCAGTCCGAAGACAACCGTCCCTTCTGCTTGGCCTTGCTCCCAATGGGGTTTACCCAGCCGGCTCGGTCACCCGAACCGCTGGTGCGCTCTTACCGCACCGTTTCACCCTTACCTCCTGCAGGACCCTGCGGCCCTGCCGATCGGCGGTTTGCTTTCTGTTGCACTTGCCCGATCCTCGCGGACGGTGGGCGTTACCCACCATCGTGTCCTATGGAGCCCGGACTTTCCTCTGAGTCTTACAACTCAGCGAACGCCTGTCCCTCTGCCAGCACCACGCATTGTCGAAACTTGCGGGCGTTTAGCAATCGAGTCGTCATGTCAGCCGCCGATGGAGTACATCGGGCGATCAGGTTGAATGAATTTTGAGGAATTGATTTCGTGGCCCTCGTTCTTAGCCGCGATACATTCGAGCATCAACTCAGCGATCTCATCGTCAGTACCGCCGGATCGGAGCATCGTCTTGACGTCGGTCTCTTCGTGGCTGAAAAGGCAATTGCGAAACTTTCCGTCCGCTGTCACTCGAAACCGATTACAGCTGGCACAAAACGGCTGGCTCACACTGGCGATCAGCCCGATGCGCCCACGACCGTCGGCGAATTCGTAATCCTGCGCTGGGGCGTGCGTGATCGTATTACCGATGATGGCCAGCGGATTTTTCGCATCCACGGTGCCAGATTCTGCCACGACCGGCCTGAGCGGCCCGAATTCAGACTCCAGAATCGCGATGATCTCATGGGCAAACAACACTTTGTCCCGCTGCCACTGTCCGTCGGCGTCGAGCGGCATAAATTCAATGAAACGGACAACCGTTTCTGTTTCTCGCGCCAGGTGGCCGAACGGCACGATCTGATCTTCTGTGAGGCCGCGCACCGAGACGGCGTTCAGCTTGATGGGCGAGAATCCGGCCACGCGAGCTGCTTCAATCCCCGCCAGCACTCGCTCATATCCGTCGCGGCGCGTGACTGCCTTGAAGACATCCGGATCAAGAGCATCCAGACTGATATTCAGACGCTTCAGTCCTGAGTCTTTGAGAAGTTGAGCCTGTTCGTCGAGGAGGATTCCATTCGTCGTCAGTCCGATGTCGATGATTCCTGGCACGGAAGCCAGCCGTTGAACAAGGACATGCAGGTCGCGACGCACAAGTGGCTCGCCACCCGTGAGTCGAATGCGATCGATTCCCAGCGTGGTACCGACACGGACGATGCGTTCGATTTCTTCAAACGTAAGCAAATGCGACTTTGGCATGAACTCAACGTTGTCCGCAGGCATACAGTAAAAACAGCGAATGTTACAGCGATCTGTGACGCTGATGCGCAGATTGTTGTGAAGCCGACCAAAGCGATCAATCAGACGTCGCATGAAGCCACTCCGTCGTACCGTCAGCATAGTGTTCCTTCTTCCAGATTGGTACGCTTTCTTTCAGCTTATCGATCAGCCATCGCCCGGCTTCGAAAGCCTGGGCTCGGTGAGGCGAGCTGACAGCAACGGCCACGGCGATGTCTCCAAGTGCCAGCCGCCCGTAGCGGTGAGACATGGCCACTTCGATGACGGAAAATCGTTCTCGGACTTCCGCCGCAAGACGTTGCAATGCAGCCATTGCCATTTCGGGATACGCTTCGTATTCCAGCCATGCAGTTCGAGCCTCACCGGTGAACTCACGAACCGTCCCGAGAAAAAGTACGACTGCTCCGGCTTGATGACTCCGGACGGATTCGGTCAGTGACTCAAAGTCAATCGGCTGCTGCGTCAGTTCGATCACGCTCAGCCTCCGCTCACAGGAGGAAAGCAAGCGACGACATCGGTCCCCTGCAGCACGTGATCGTCTGAGGCATAATCATGATTGACAGCCCACAGCAGAATTCCATTCCGCGTTGCCAGTGCAGGCAGTGACTGGAGCAATACAGACTTGGCCTGAGCGATCGTGGCAGACTCCGGAAGGTTCAGTTCAACCGATTCACAACCCGCGATTTCGCGAGCGGCGGAGAAAAGTAATACGGACAGTTTCATGACGGTGATTCATAGCAGGTCCACCGCCAATTTCATGCTCTCCGGCCCGTTTACGTCGGTTCAGGTCAGAAGTTCTCAGGAAACCGGAACTTCAGAATCCTCAATTCGGCTGGAATAACCATATTGATCAAAAATCCATTTGATGCGGTTGTAGATTTTCTCCATTTTCGCACGATCCATCCGGAATGAGTTTTTCTTGTAGGCCGTCAGTTTTGGCAGTTCGGCTTTGATCAAGGGTTCAACCGCCGACCAACTGCTCAGACCGAGGGCCTTGTAGGTCTGGGCGACTTCGCCAAGCGGATCGACTTCCAAATCTTCGAATCGGACTTCGTGCAGATTTCCGGCTGGAATAAGCGACTTGGTCTCCTCGTATGTTCGAATGCATTTTTCGTACATCATCACCATCTCATCTTCGCTGCCCTCCATGTCAGATGGATACAGTGAATTTTCGGCAAACATTGTCTGTCGCAGGTGCATCGACGAATTGTAGACAGCGTAAGGATCTCGATAGATATAGACAAACTTTGCGTTCGGAAACATCTCCAGCAATGTCGCCACTCGATACGTGTGACTTGGTGATTTCAACACCACGGATCGGTTCTTGCGAATCGTCAACTTCTGCATCAGGCGCAGCAGAGACGCCTTCCAGGTCGTTCTTTCCTCTTCGGTCATTTCGCGAGGATCATAATAGCGACCGTAAATATCCTGACGCATATGAAATGCCGTCATCAGATATGGCGATAATCCGCAGTCCATCGCGAGCGCAATTTCATCTTCCTGCGGGGTGTCCCATGCTGTCGCTACGTTATCCATCGGACGCGTCTTGGGAATCAGATATTTCGTCAGCGCCGGGATAATGCTTTCCGTGAGCAGAAAGTGTCCTGGATACATGCATTGGTACAGATTGGCGAAGGTCAACTCTGGATCCAACGTCATCAGATTGTGCAGCAACGTTGTCCCACTGCGCCAATGTCCCAGCACGAAGATCGGAGGATGTTCAATTTTCGTGCGCGCTACCTTGCGACCATAAACACCGGTTTCAAGCAGATTCTGTGCCGATGTGAGTACGCTCAAAGCAGAAATCGAAGCCCAGCGAAATGCGTATGGAGCAGTGAACTTCGGCTTATAACTGAGGATCTTCAGCCAGCCACCGACACCCAATCCGTGCCACATGCAGATTACGCCCTGACGCGACACCTTCACATTAGCAGCCTGGGGGTTGAGCACCGACACTTGCCCTGAGCGATCGGATTGAGTTGATTTTGCCATTTTTAACGGGATGGTCGAGTTCATCAATGGTGGATATCCGATCGATCGAGTTCCTGGCAAGACAATACCAACAGAAGAGGTATCGGAACAACCGAAATCGCGTGCCTAACTGAATTGCAGTCCAAAGATTATTCCGGTCAATTTTGATCGATTGAAGTCCTTGCGGCTTCCCCAACCGTGTTTCCCCGAGGAATATACGAGAATCCTGATGCAAGAATGCCCCTTGGGTTTGGAAACTGTCATTGCGGAATCGCTGACGTGAAGCTGCGAGATTTGGGATTCCCCGGGGGGCGTGTTGACTCAATTCGGGTGCATTTTCATGTAATGGCAGGTCGCACGCGAAAGCATCTTACATCGCGCTGCAGCTCCGGGAGTTTGCCGTGAAATCATTTTTCAAAACTTTTCCCTCCGTGGCCGCCTCAGTGCTGATCAATGTGTCAGTCCTTGCGTCGTTATACTTTATCCATCGCTCGCTGCCTGCATTTGCGAAGGAGATGATGCTGGAATCGATCTTCACTGAAGAATTGCCTCAGGAAGAAATCACCCGCGAACTGGCACTCGACACGGCACCTGCGGAAACGCTCAACGTGATTGCCGGTGGAACTCCATCAACGGTGGTGGGAGCGTCGGCCCAGCCAGCCGCCACACCGGTCAATGTGCAGAAAGCTGCGGTCATGAAGGAAGTCAACATCAGGCCGGTCATTACCGATGTCGCGCTGCCTTCCGACGAAATGATCGGACAGGAACTGGGTGAAGGTGAAATCGTCGGCGAAGTGGGCTCCATGGTGGAGGGCTACGGTGCCGCGATGGGCATTGTCACACAGGAAATCATCCGCATGATGCGACAGCAGAAAGTCACGGTTGTCTGGCTATTCGACGAATCCGGAAGTCTTGTAGATGACCGCAAAGAGATCCGCGAAAATTATCTCCGCGTTCTCGACGAACTGAAAATCGCCACAACTAAAGACGAAGAGCTGCGAAAAGGCAGCGATCAACTGCTCACCGTCGTTGCCAGTTATGGTCAGGGGATTAACCTGCATACTCCGCAGCCGACGGCTGACCTCGACATCATCAAAGCCGCCATCGACAAAGTTCCTGTTGATCAATCCGGGCAGGAGAACATGTGTCAGTCCATTGCCACGATCATCAAAAAGTACAAACAACCGGCGATTCGCGGTAAACGAAAACTGGCTGTGATCGTCGTTTCCGACGAGTCGGGAGATGACGGAGACTTTGTTGAGGAGGCAATCTCGGAAGGTCGAGCCGCAAAAGCACCGATCTATTTTCTGGGCCGCGAAAGTATGTTTGGCTTTCCCTACGCACACCAGCGCTGGGTTGACGAACCCACGCAGGAAGAGTTCTGGATTCGTATTCGCCGCGGCCCGGAAACTCCATTCCCCGAGTGCCTGCAGTGGAACGGTCTGCATTCCCGATGGGACACGCAGTCCGCCGGCTTCGGCCCGTACGAGCAAGTCCGGATGGCTCGCGAATCGGGTGGAATTTTCTTTGTGCTTCCAGGCGAAGAGAACTCCTTGACCGGCGAAGGTGCCAATGACCGAAGAAAATACGATTTCCTGTCGATGAGGGAGTATCAGCCTAATCTGGTGTCGCGTCCGGAATATGTCCGCGATCGATCCACAAGCGAATTCCGCGAGTCGATCTGGCGCGTGATATCGACTTTGAACCCTAACGCCGACACATTGCTGTTTCAGGCATCCGACCCGGAGCTCAATATTCAAACCGAACTTTTCCCACTTGACGTGGAAAACTTCCGCACGAGTGCTCTCGCTCAAGTCGTCAAAGCCGCCCGCGCGATGCAACGCGTCGAACAGGCGATTGCTCTGCTTGAAAACGTCAAACCGCTGCGAGCTTCCGAGGCCACTCAACGCTGGCGGGCGGGTTACGATCTGGCATTAGCCCAGTTGTATATCTTTCGGCTGCGTTTGTATCAATACCTGCTGGCAATGGATCAGCATGCGAATCAGATGCCGCAGCTCAAAAACCCTATGGCCAATCGCTGGGATCTCAGGTGGAATCCCCAAACCATCGTGCCCGACGAAGCGCAGTTCAGTCGTCTGAAAACAGCGTTCGGGATGAAACAGTCACGTGATGAATATCTTGAAATGGTCAAGACAGAAGAAGTGGCGTCGGTCGATCGTATGAAAGCTGTGACGGTCGATCATCCTGGGACTCCATGGGCACGCCGCGCTCAGACGGAACTGGACATGGGATTCGGCTTCGCATTTGTCGATCGTGCTTACGATCTGTCCGGTCAACGCAACGAAGCCGCGAAACGACTGCCGAATCTATAGAACTTTGTCAAATGTGATTTCATGTGTGCCACTGGCTCTGCCAGTGTTCGTCACCGGCATGAAACACTGGCAGAGCCAGTGGCACACAACCCATCAATCCATCTCGGGCAACGCACTGGAGCCCCCTGTTGATATGCCGTGAACTTTCATATCCGCGTTACGTCCTGGCCATTCACCATTCACCTTGCCTCCCGATGAATCTTCGGCACCTTTTCCAGATCTATCTTCAGGTGATACGGATACGAAGCATGCTCCTCCAGCAGTTCCTGAAAGCACGCCTGGAGATCGCTCAGCAATCGTGCGACGTCAATTCCTCCGCAGGATGGAGTAAACGGATGCAAATACACGCAGCACGAACCTGCCATGCGCCGAGCTCCGCCCAGATTCCCCTCTTCAAAATGGTAAAGCGCGACGGCTGCCTGGATGAGTCCTTGAAAGAAGGGCTTTTCCGGACACGTCAATTCTCCCCAGAAATCTTCCAGCATGTCGTGACACGCGAAAAATTCGCCAGCGTTAAACAGCGAAATTCCTTCATCAATGCGGGAATCATTAAAGTTGCATTCAGTCATTGCACCCTTTCAGTTCAACAGAACGTGCTACTTTTGTAGCTTGGACATTCATGTCCGAGTCTTTGCCTGGAAGCGTGTCGCCAACTTTGGATTCCAGAGTTACAGTCACCTTGACAGAATAGGCGTCTTTCGGCCATGCATCGGACATGAATGTCCATCGTACGAAAATCACAAAATCAGGTTTCGGATACCAGACACCGTGGCCCCCAAAAAATCACTGAACAAGCCAGCATCTGACCCGGATCCGCCGCTTCCTGAACAACAGGTGCGAGTGAAATCCATCATCCGAATGTTGAAAAAAATCTTCCCGGCAGCCGAATGTGCGCTGCGTCACGAATCAGCGTTTCAGTTGCTCGTCGCGACAATTCTTTCCGCGCAGTGTACTGACGAACGTGTGAACCAGTCCACGCCGGAACTGTTCCTTAAGTACCCGGATGCCGCAGCTCTGGCCGCCAGTTCTCAGGAGGACGTCGAACGTATCGTGAGGCCGCTGGGGTTTTTTCGCAACAAAGCGGCTAATATCCGAGGCATGGCTCAGGGACTGGTGGACCGATTCGGTGGCGAAGTACCACACAGCATCGAACATCTGGTGTCATTGTCCGGAGTCGGCAGAAAAACGGCAAGCGTCGTGCTGGGAACGTGGTACGGCATTCCGTCCGGTGTCGTGGTGGACACACATGTGCGGCGCATCACAAACCTGCTGGGTCTGACGACATCGCAGAATCCCGAAATCATTGAACGCAACCTGATGCAGATTGTTCCGAAATCCGAATGGATCAATTTCTCACACCGTCTCATTCACCACGGTCGCCAGACCTGCATCGCGCGCCGCCCCAGATGCTCTGACTGCGGGCTCCTGAAGTTCTGTCCCCGCATTGGACTGGACGTAATCGAATGAGAGTCCTGGTGCGGTCGAAAGTGAGATCCAGCTGCAGCGTGAGCGAGGGCTGGTGCTCAGTCACTGAGGCTGCTTTCCACCCTGGCTTTTCCAGGTGGAGGCAAAATCTGGCAACCAGATCGCGGCACCATTCCCATCACGCCGCTTTCCACACTGGCTTGCCCAGGTGGAAGCGAATCTGGCTGCTGAGCACGTTGATGAACCAAACAAATCGACCACCAAGGCAAGTACGAGTACGAAGAAACCGCACTCGGCGTGAACTACTCGAACAGATAGCTCACTGATTCGTTGCGATGGACACGGCGGATCGCTTCGCCAAGCAATTCGGCGACAGAGACGACCGTCAGGTTCGAAAGTCGATGTGGCTGACTGATCGGGCACGTATTCGTGACGACAATCCCATCAACACCGGCGCGCTCCAGACGTTCGATCGCTGGGCCGCAAAAGACGGCATGCGTGGTACCGAGATAGATTTTCTTCGCACCGTGCGATCGAACGACTTCGACCGCGCCGCAGATGGAACCGGCGGTCGTGATCATGTCATCAAAGATCAACGCGATCTTCCCTTTGATCGGACCACCAATCAAATTGGCTTGTCGAGTCTCCAGCGCATTCGCGCGCCGCTTATCGACGATCGCCAGCGATCCACCTAGATGCTCAACATGCTGCAGCGTGCGCTTGATGCTGCCTTCGTCAGGACTGATAATCACCAGGTCTTCCTGTGAAACTCCCAGTGACAAAAAGTGCTTGTCCAGAATCGGAGCCGCATAAAGATGATCCACGGGGACGTCAAAAAATCCCTGAATCTGAGCGGCATGAAGATCCATCGTGAGGACTCGATGCGCACCGGCTTCGACGATCAGATTGGCAATTAATTTTGATGTGATCGGGACACGGCCCGAATCCTTACGGTCCTGGCGGGCGTATCCAAAATACGGCATGACCGCTGTAATCCTCGCCGCACTCGCCCGACGACACGCATCAATGAGCACCAGAAGCTCAATGAGGTTCTCGTTGACCGGAGGACAGGTCGGCTGGATCAGAAACACATCGCAGCCGCGAACGTTCTGATTCAATTTGACGCTGATCTCCCCATCCGGAAAATTCCCGACGTCAACTTGCCCCAAGCTGATACCCAGATAATTCGTGATTTCGCGAGCAAGATCAGGATTGGCTCGACCGCTAAGAACTGTCAGGTGCTCGTACATTCGCATAGTATGGAAAAATGGGCGATTTGGGGACTGGAAAACTGATCTATCGAAGTCTCAGCAACGACACGAAATCCTGACAAGTTGCTGCCCCAGAGTCAATCAGCGCAAGTTGCGTTGGCCAGAGAAACCCGAGACTGCATCGAGAATGACGCACCAGACGTAAGCGACGGCCCAACAGGAGTGGCCGTGATTCGCTGCTCAAAGACGTGATGCACATCACACAATTCGCAGCGGCCGCGATCACGATATTGAGCGGAATACTCAAGGATTTCGTAGTTTTCTGCCTGTTCAACGACTTTGAATGCCACTGCGTGAGGTTCAACGCCTTGGGGAGCCAGTGTCATTTCTCCGGGATAATCTTCCTCAGCCACAGTCGGAAAGTTGATGTTCCAGAAATGTCCGATCGGCAACCGATATTCTGGTTCCATGATACGGCGAACAACTCGGGTGACGTGCTTTGACAGCACATCCCAATCGACAGCGATATTGCTGTTCAGCAGGCGGGACAGAGCGATCGCAGGAACTCCGAGCAACGCACCTTCACGGGCGGCAGCTGCCGTCCCAGAATAAAACAGATCGACTCCCAAATTGGCACCAGGATTGATTCCAGCCAGAACAAGATCGGGTGGCGATTGCAATAAATGCCGCATTCCGACGCGAATGCAGTCTGCTGGCGAGGAATGGACGATGTAGATTTCTCCGAATGGCTCGACGTGGCGGCGTTCGACTCGAATCGTATTTTTCGTATCGACAGCATGTCCCTTGGAACTGTGGCAAGTGGCTGGTGCAACGACCGTCACATCACCCAACGGCAGCAACGATTGATACAGCGCGGCCAGTCCGGGAGCGTCGAATCCGTCGTCGTTGGTAATCAGAAATCGCACAGTGAGTGGGCCCTTAATCGTAACCGTTCAAGACATTTCGAGAATGACAGTTTAAACCACAGATGGACACGGATGAACACAGATTGCGAGTTGAATTCGATCTGTGTAAATTTGTGTTTGGTGACGATCAGGAGTGTTTTCGTTTAACCCGATGCCGTGGGCGAGGCGTTCCGGTGGCATTCCTCCCCTTTGGGTTGGGTTAAACGACTAAATCTACAGACCGCTAGCTGCGGGTGACCGATCTCTGCATGCCGCTCACAAAATCAGCGGTAATCAGACAATCCCTTGGAATCATCCTGCGTTCCGGTCACGAAAACGAGTCCTCCGTGACTGAAGTATCGCTTCCAGGAACTTCTTGACTCAAAATCTGCGTTCCCATAGGTTTCGTTGATTCGCAGCGTTCGGTAGCCGTTTGGACCGAAGCACGTCGAATTTCTGTGGATTCACCAGTCTCTAAGGAACAATTTGAAATGGCCGATCTGATCGCACCGCACGGTGGATTGTCAGAACCTGTATGCTGCACTATCGGGGAGAAGGACCGAGATGCATTTCTGGCAGAAGCAAAAACGCTGTCTCAGGTGCCTGTGTCCGCCGCCGACCTCTCCAGTGTTTATCGCTTCGGCGACGGAACACTCAGCCCGCTGACCGGACCGATGAATTCGGCAGTTTACAATCAGGTCCTCGATGAATGTTACATTCTCAGCAGCGGACAGAAATACGCATGGACGATTCCCATCGCGTTCCCGATCACCGCTGATCTGGCCAAATCCCTCAAGGCTGGCCAAAAGGTTGCATTGACGAGCCCCAACGGAGACATTGTCGCCACACTGGACGTGAACGACGTCTACGCCTGGCCAAAGCTGAAGTATCTGCGGTCGGTCTACCTCACTGATCGCATTGATCATCCGGGCGCTGACATGGTCATCAAAGGCGAAGCAACGAACTCTCATCTGATCGGTGGCGAGATCAAGGTTCTGCCACAGCCAAAGAATCCGGCATTCGGCAAATACGTTTTGACGCCGCGCGAAGTTCGCAAGCTACTGGCAGACAAGGGCTGGAATGCCGTTGTCGCATTTCAAACTCGCAACCCGCTGCATCGTGCCCACGAATACGCTTTGGTGTACGGACTGGAAACTCTGCTGCAGCAGGGACTGAACGCCGGTGCTTGTCTGAATCCGCTCATCGGCGAAGTCAAAGGTGACGACGTCAACGCGGAGATCCGCATGCAGACTTATGAAAAGCTGATTTCCGACCGTTCACTGGGTGACGGTGACAGCGATGCCAGCCTGTGGGGACCTCGTAAGGAATCGGTCCCGGATCGAGTTGTCCTGCTCGGTTTGGACATCAAGATGTTCTATGGCGGTCCAAAGGAAGCCGTGATGCACGGGATTTACCGCCAGAACATGGGCTACACTCATCTGGTCATCGGGCGTAAGCACGCTGACGCACCGTACAACAACGGTGAATCCATCTGGGGTGACTTCGACGCTCAGGAAATCTTCAAAAAGCTCGGCGGTGACCTGAAAATCAAGACTGTCAATGTTGGCTTCGCAGCGTACTACGAATCCGCCGGTCGCGTCGATCTGATGGAACGCCACAAGGACGAAAAGCCCTGGTCCATCAGCGGCAAGGATATCCGCGCGACTCTGCAGAAAGGCGAACTCGTGGATGGCCGCATCATGCGTCCGAGCACGTCGCAGATTCTCGGAGCTGCAATGAAAGTCGGCTGACGCCCGCCGCAGAAATCCAGATGGCATGAATTGAAAGCATAGAGGCATGTTGACGTCCGACGAGTCAACATGCCTCTTTTTTGATTTGCACCGTTTTACGAACTTTGGTTGGTCAATCGCTGTTGAGGAAAGATCCTGACCGGGATTCAACATGAATGCATTCGAGCCAAATGCGGAGTTGCGGTGTTTCGGTTCAAAGGTCCTGCAGTTCACAAAGCCAGGCCCAACGGGCCAAGCTATGGCAACGGATGGCACTTCGGGCCGGAAACGCCGTAGTCCGTGCCGATGCTGATCGGCTGGCCACAAAAACCAACGTCCTTGCGTTCATGGACTCGCTGCCTGCTGGGCCTCGCGCGGTCGCGGATTGCGATGCATACGACACACTGCTCAAGCAGGAACGGGAGTCACGGGAACAATGACTCTGTCGGTCTCCGGAGCAATGGCGTGGACTTAAGAATTCTGGAACCTCTACGCCCCGGCGGAGCTTGCCTCCGTCGAGCGCGGATCATCACCAGCCAGTGCCCGAAATTGCCATCTGGCCACCATTGCGGCTTGTCCGCATGGAGCCGTGATTCCGTTGATCAGCCCACAACTGACGCCGATGGGCTCTGTGCGATTTCAGCGGTTCACCGCTGCTGACTGATCGAGGCAGGCACAGGCGTGAATCCCAAAACGCCGTCGAGCCGAAGCGCTCCCAAATTCTGCAACCGTTCACGCCTCAGAACGAAACTTGCGGAAGCAACCACAGATAAACACAAATTTACACAGATAGAAATCAACAATAAATCTGTGTTCATCCGTGTCCATCTGTGGTTGAAACTGTCATTCTCGAAATGTCGTGATACATTCGGGGCACGATCAAACAGCAGTTCGAACAACGGCGCTGCAACGTTGGGATCTTCCGTTGAAAAGGAACAACGCTGTGGATTGTTTTGCAGCGTCAAAATCTTTTGCTGCAATCGCGCAAGCCACTTTTCAACAGCGATAGGAGCGTTGTGGGCGGCCCGCCTGTAGACCTGAAACACATCGCCGCGAGCTAAACGATGCACGACGATTTCGTATGGCATTTTTCGATCAGTCGATTCGGCCTTCGTGAATCAACTGAAAAGCGTCATTCAGCGGCAGCCCTTCGTCACCAGCTTGCCATTCGTCGATCGCTTCCTGAATCTTCGTCAGATCCGAATCTGACTTCTGCAGAGCTTCCAATGCAGCCCGGAGTACTTCATCAGGACTGCTGTATGCCCCCGTCGCAATACGGTCTTCCACGATTCGTTCGATGTCAGCAGGGAGTTGATAGGGCATGGTGATTCCTCAGGAAACATGTCGTGAATCTCCCCAGATCGAATCGCCGGCAGCGACGTCGAACAATCGGATTTCTTCCACCACAAAAAATTCAAGAGTGCGGTGCAATGGCGTGGACTTAAGGATTTTTGAATCTCTACGCCCCGGGGAGCGTGCCTTCGTCAAGAGAGCATCATCGTGCGCTAGTCCCCTGAATTGCCATCTGGCCTCCATCGCGGCTTATCCGTATGGAGCCGTGATTCCATTGATCATCGCTCTACGGAGGCAAGCTCCTGCAGTGGCGAAAACAGGTTCCTGGCTTCTGGACTGGTGATGATCACCGCTCGATGGGGATGAGCCCCATCGTGCAACGCCGTGAAGGATTTTTGTCAATGAAATCATTGGTTGAACACAATCCACGTGATTTTTCGGAATGTGATTCAGTCCCAGAGAGACTACATGATGTAGCCACGGGCGAGAGCCTGTGGTAGGCAATAATGGAGCGTCGGAAGTCCCGAAGGGACGACAGGAATTGCGACTGGGTTTTCCCATGTCGTCCTTTCAGGACTGAGAATCACCTGTATGTCTCTAACCACGGGCTCGCGCCCGTGGCTACAACCTGCCGCCACATTCGTGGCTCAAACGCAAGATCGATTCGCCCGCTATTCATTTCACATGTTCCGTTTTTTTGCGGAAAAAATCCTTCACGGCGTTGCCCATCGTGGCGGAAAGCAGCGTATGTCCACGGCACCGCCGCCACGAAATCCCTCGGACTGAAAATCAGCGATCATCCAAAAGGAAGATCAAAATTCCTCAACAACGGTTCCCGGTATGCTTTTTACTTCATGCCAAACAACCCACGCAGTCGCTTAATCTCAACCAGAATTTCCTCGTGTGCGTCACGATGTCCCAACCTTTCAAGTGTTGCAGCCAATCCACATAGCGGCGGCAATAATGCGGCGTCCGAATCGCCTCGTATTGATTTTGCCCGATTCAACGCCTCGTTGAAAACGCCGAATGCAAGCTTTAGATCAGGATTTGAAAGGCGGAGGATAGCTTCACCTACTGCAGTGAAATCCCCCACCAAACACGGAGCGTCGGTGCCAGCGACTTGCCGAATTATTGTGCATACCGTGCGTGCGCAATCATACTCTGCTGGCGCATTCTTCAATTCCCGCTCTACCCAGCATCTGCCGCGCCACGCTCTTGCCGCCAAGGCAGACACATCGTTCCCGCACTTTTTGAGACTTTCCAAGACTTCCACAAAGCACCATTTTGCTTCGAGAACGTTCCCCGCTGCCAGTTCAGCGCCGCCAAATTCAATGAGTGTCTCGAGACATTCAGGGTGATGAGAAAGACCCAAGTGTCCCCATAATGAATACGCGATCGTCAAACTTTCCAACGCCTCGGTGCGGTTCCCAAAACGACTTTGAATCTTCGCCGATCGGGTGAGCAATTGGGGTGCAATTCGATGTAGGTCACCAACAAGGTCATGTGCTCTGTTCAACGCTGTTCCGATAAAGTAAACAGCCGAGGCGCGGTCGCCAGTTCGGGCATAAATATCGGCCAAGAATGAGTAGACATGGCATAAGTCCAAGCTTGAAGGGCCATGTGATGTCTCCAAGATCTCTATCGCGGACCGAAAGCACTCTTCCGCATCAGACAGCAGGTTGCGATCCCGGCAGGCATTCCCCATCGCACATAGAGCTCTTGACGCACTCATCTTACAGTCTGGATCTTCGCTCCCAACCAGCAGTCGTACTCCTTCCTGCAGATACTCGTAAGCTTCTTTGTGTTTTCCACGCGCATCCAAACATTGAGACCACGAAATGTACAGATTGCCAAGTAACACTGCGTCTTGGTGCGGCGATTCCTTGGAGTGCATAATCGCTTCCAAGAACAATTGCTCCGCACCATCCAAATCTCCTGCCTGATCGCGGGCCGAGGCCAGATTTAACAAGCTCATGATCAATGGTTCGCCACGAAAGGATTCGTGACTCTTCGCAATTCTCAATGCGTTTTGCCCATGTTGTTCCGATTCGAGCAATTGCAAATTGTGCAAGCTTTCTAGAAATTTTCGCGTGGATTCGCGCCACGCGAAATGGAGCGAATCACGTTCATTGTCGGTCATGCTTGCAGTCCCTCAATTTGCTGTGAATAGCGACCAGCACACTTCGCCGATTGGACGACGACACAGAACGCTCCGCCCACTCGATGTCTTTCTGCATGTGGAGATCGGCACGCAAATCAGTCCAAGATCTCTAAATGACGTGTCCGATATGCCGTGTCGAAATTGTTAATTACTCTTGAGCTTTAGGGAACGCAGTGCGAGCAACTCAGGACTCAAACGAATATTCAAACTGCACTCGTTCAAGTTGGCGATGAAAGACCCAGATTCTTTGAAAGGACGGCTCCACAACATCGCCGCTTAGAAACGACTTCAATTCCTGATACCAACATTCAATTGGAAAGGCCTCGACGAAAGGTATGTACGCGAGCAATTCAATCGGGTAATCACTCTGATAATACTTTTCCAGTTTTGCCTGGATGAGCGGAACTGTGGGATCTGTGGCTGCTAAACAGTACGGAGCTATCGACGTTGTGAGTTGCGAAGAACTCCGCTCAACGGACAGCTCTTTGATAAATCGATTGATGGGGACTGACGTGATATCGATCTGCCCGGCACAGTTGTCCGTTAGCGAGTTTATCCACTCACAGAGGTCTATCAGCGCCCTTTCGAGCAATCGATCAGAATGATGCAGACGAAGAGTGACGGAAATCGTTGCATTCTTGAATTGAGGATGCAGCACTTGAAGTGCGGCACGGTGGAAATGTGATTCTAATTCTGCAATCTTTGTCAATCGGTGCTCTTCATCCTGCACGACGAGGCGAACAACTTCATACGCCACATTACCGGTCTCTAAACCAGTCACAAGAATGTCTGGCTCCGGAGGATCGCGATTCAGTATTTGGTCGTCAAGCACCGTGATACCACGAGCCGTCAAGAATTCGAGAACGACGGCTCGCTCATCTGCTTGTTGTTTACACCGCATACAAACTGTCCCGCATGTAGAATTGATCTTGTATTTGGCACTTGTTCAAAGGATTTCCTCACAAGGTCTGGAAGTCAATTTTTGCAGTCAGGGCACAATAACGTGGCAGGAAGTATTTCGTTGACACCGCTGGGGAACGCCTCAACTTGCCTGTCACCCGTCGCGTTCCCAGTTTGGAATGCGTCACACGAAAGTGATATTTACGTTGAAACTACTGGCGATCCTTACACCTGATCGACCGTCGGAATTTCAAATCCTGACCGATTGGGATCCTTCAGCAGTTGATTGGCTTCCTTTGCAAAATCGCCCGTGTGTGTTTCTGTCTCGGGATCGAATGTCAGCCATGGGCCGACGGTGTATTCGGCTCCGTCTTCCGGGACGCCGACGCCATCCCGCATGAGTTCGTGCAGTTTCAGAAAGTGTTCGGCGGCTTCTTTGTTGTCGCCAAAGCGCCCGGCCTTACTGTTGAACGGAACTTTTTCGCCGAGTCGATACGAGTTGTTCATGAGATGGCCCAGCACGCAGCCATAGTGAGCATCGTGGACATTGCCGTTGGCGAGTTCCGGTTTGCCTTCGCGGCAGGCCGTGATGAATGCCGCCCAATTGCCGCCGGGCGTGACTTTTCCGGGTTTGATGTTCAGCTTCTCGCCCTCTGAACTTCCAGTTGGATAGTACAAGCCCCGGACGATTTTGCCTCCGTCTTCAAAGTAGTACTCATTCTCCACCTGACGTTCGTATCCTTTGTAGTCCACATTGCGCACGTTGAAGAACACCTGCTGGCCGTTGGGGTATTCGGCAATGCCCATCATCGTATTGGGTGTCTCACCCTGATCGTTCCAGGCGAAGCGACCGCCGATCGCCATGGCTCGGACGGGATGTGTGAGTTCTTTATCCAGAGCCCAGCGCGCGATATCCAGCTGATGTGTTCCCTGATTGTTCAGGTCACCGTTTCCAGTCTTCCAGAACCAATGCCAGTTGTAATGCACGTAATTTCCGTGGAACTCATCGATCGCGGCTGGACCGCGCCACAGGTTCCAGTCGAGGTTCTCGGGCGGATCAGAGATCGGCTTGAATCCAATACTGTCGCGCTGTTTGCAGCAGTAGCCATAGGAGATTTTCAATGGTCCAAACTGTCCGCTCTGGATCGCTTCGTGCAACCCGGCAATTTTTGCATCGCTGCGACTCTGTGTGCCGTGCTGAATGACGACGCCATATTTCTTCTGTGCCTCGACCGCAATCCGACCTTCTCCCACATCATGGCTCATGGGCTTTTCCACATAAACGTGCTTCCCTGCCTGAGCTGCCCAGATCGTAATCAGCGAATGCCAGTGATTCGGCGTGGCGACGGAGATCGCATCGAGGTTTTTGTCTTCCAGGGCCTCGCGAACATCCGCGATTCCCTTTGCCTTGAAGTCATCCTTGAGTCTCCCCTGCAGGCCGTTCATGGCCGCAGCCAGGACTTTCTGATCTGGATCAATCAGGTAGGCAATTTCCACGTTGTCCTGACCCAGCCAGCCGCTGAGATGGCTCTGCCCACGTCCGTTCAGCCCAGCCACGGCAATTCGCAGCCGATCATTGGCTCCCAGGATTTTTCCTGAAGCCCGAGTTCCTGTCAGCAGCACCGAAGCACCTGCAGCCGTGGTGTTTTTGAGGAACTTTCGTCGAGAGACATTTGCCATCGGATGAGCCCTTGAATACGGGGTGGGATTTTGAAGGGAAGGACGACCTTGCTGCGCAGTGTAGCGCTAAAGTGAAGCGCCTTCAATCGTCGTGGTCAAACCGCATGCGGCTGGCCCGTTTTTGTCGATGGGCAACACGTAGGGTGGGACCAGCGGAGCGCAGGCCCACCACATCCGACAACATGGTGGGCCGGCGCTGTCGCTGGTCCCACCCTACATCGGGCGTAAATTCACAAACGGGCCAACTGCGGGTTGAGAATCCGAACTCTTGAAGTCAACCGCTCCCGCAGGTAACCTGCAACAAGAACCTGCGATGGCTGCGTTTGTGTCCGCAGAATTGCGGTTCGTTACGCCCAATAAAAGTCTGGAGTCGCTGTGCCTGATCCCGTGTTTCAAGTGCGCCGCGCGGGTCGAGCCGATGCTTCGAACCTTGCGGAACTTGCAGCGAGTACTTTCCGTGATACGTATTTCCTGATCAGCGATCCCGTCGAGGTCGAAGACTACATTCGTACGAACTTCACGACGAAGCTGCTGGAAGAACAAATTGCCGACGACTCTGCTACTTTTATCCTTGGCAGCATCGGAGATCGTTTCATCGGATATGCTCTCGTTCGCCACTCGGTTGCACCCGATTGTGTCACCGGCCCGGTTCCGATCGAGCTGTCTCGCCTCTACCTGGAGCAAGCTTTCCACGGGCGAGGGTATGGATCAGCTCTGGTGCTTGCATCGCTCCGTGAAGCGCGGGAAAGAAATGGTCAGACTCTGTGGCTCAGTGTCTACTCCGAGAACATGAAAGCTCGTGCTTTCTATGCCGCAATGGGGTTCGTGGAGATTGGTGCCCGCGATTTCCTCTTCGGTGGCCGCATTTACAATGATCCCGTAATGTCTCGTGCCATTCCGCAACGTAGCCATCACGCTCCGCCGTGATGAGCATTTGTCAATCGACATTCATCTGCCGAGACCGAGTTCCACGAGCAGCCCCTGCACGGCCTGCAGGACAATCAGCGCGGGAGCTCCATTCATGTGGCCCAGTTCAAGGCTCGTCACGACGTCACGTCCGATGTTGTAAACAGCTGGTTTGTATTCCATGTCGGGTGCATCCGCGAGGGCAGGAGTGTGTTGAGTAGAAAGTAGGTGGACTGTTTGCCATTGTGCGGGAATTCCTTTGATTTAGCAGGGAGT